>CAVKUP010000005.1:0-43923 GCA_963659735.1 bacterium | reverse complement strand
CAAGTATTTTCAATACTTGCCATGCTATTTTAGACCTACAACTGTCAAACTTAGGGCATTTAGATAATTGCACATTATATGTAACACTTGAACCATGCCAGATGTGCCTTGAAGCAATAAAACAAGCCAGAATAAAACAAATATTTTATAATGCACCCCAGCAAAAAAAATCAAAAATGTCCCTCCCTACTCTTATACAAATAGAAAATGTGGAAAACTCCGCCAAACTATTAAAACAATTTTTTAAAAACAAAAGAGCCAGCAAAAAAACAAGTCAAAAATAACAACATAACCTACTTTTTTTGTGGAAAACTATGATATAATTAATGTAAAGTGAGGTGAAAAAATGTACCAAGCACTATATAGAAAATATAGGCCAAAAACCTTAGACGATGTAATGGGACAAGATATAATAGTAAAAATAATAAAAAATTCCATTCGAAATAACCAAATAAATCATGCATATCTCTTTGCAGGACCTAGAGGCACTGGTAAAACAAGCGTAGCAAAAATATTTGCTAACATAATAAATTGTGAAAATCCAACAAATTATCATTCATGTGGAAAATGCATAAGCTGTACTCAACCAAATAATAGCGACATAATAGAAATAGATGCCGCAAGTAATAACGGTGTAGACGAAATAAGAGAATTAAGAAACAAAGTAAACCTATTACCAGCATATGGAAAATACAAAATATATATAATCGACGAAGTTCATATGCTAACCCAAGGTGCCTTTAACGCACTACTAAAAACCTTAGAAGAACCACCAGCACACGTTATATTCATATTAGCAACAACAGATCCCCATAAAGTCATAGAAACAATACTATCAAGATGTCAAAGATTAGACTTTAAAAAAATCAGCAATGAAGCAATAATCAAAAATTTAAAAAAAATAGCAAAAAGCGAAAAAATTGATATTGATGAAGAAGCATTAACAGAAATAGCCAATCTAGCAGATGGTGGAATGAGAGATTCCGTAGGTATGCTAGATCAAGCAAGATCATATACTGAAGGAAAAATAACAACAAAAGATATTCATGATATCAATGGCACATTAACCGAAACCAACTTAATGGAATTAACCTCAAATATTTTAGATAGCAAATTAAATATAATATTAGAAAAAATAGATGAATATAATGATAAAGGTAAAAATTTTATAAAATTAACAGAAGAATTAATTAATTTTATGAGAAATACATTATTATATAAAGAAGCACCAAATTATTTTAAAACAAGAGTTCAAAACCTCGAAAATTATGAAAAAATCAGTAAATCAGTAAATATAAATCAGATATTTTCATATATAGAAATTTTAAATAAATATTCATTTGAAATGAAAAACAGTAGCAATAGCAAATTACTATTTGAACTAGCAATAATCAAAATAATATCAGAAAATAACAGAAATAGTGTTCAAAAAAATGAACAAACACCAGAAAAAATAGTTAATTTAGAACAAAACATAAAAAACACCCGCAAAAGTGAGGAAAAAGAAATAAAAAATGTGGAAAACACAAAAAAATTAAACATAAAAGAACAACAAAATAAACCGATTCAAGAAAAAACAGTAGATAATAAAGAAGATGAAAAAAAAATAGCTCCATCAAATAACACAAAAATCAAATTACATAAAAGGCTAGATGAAATAAAAAAAATAAGAATAGATAATACACTAGCAAGATTTAACAAAACTAATCTAAAAACTATAATTATAAAACTTGAAAAATTAAATGATATGCTTTTAAATCCTGAATATAGTCACACCGCCTCTATCATATTAGACGGTACATTAAAAGCAGCCAGTGATACTAATTTAATATTCGTCTATAAAACAAAAAGATTATCAGAATTATTTAACGAAAATTTAATAATTATTGAACAAACTATTGAAAAAATCTTAAATAAAAAATATAATTTAATAGCAACCGATGTAGATGAATGGGAAATAATAAAAAAAGAATTTAACAATAAATTACGTAAATTCGATTATCAAGAAGAAAATTTTAAACTTGATGACATTTTTAAAGAATTAAATTCAAACGAAAAAATAAATAAAATCTTTGAAGATATAATAGAATATAATTAAAAGAAAGAAGGAAAAAATATGAATATACAAGCAATGATGAAACAAGCACAAAAATTACAAAATGATATGTTAAAAGAAAAAAAATCTATTGATGAAAAAACTTTCGAAGGAAAATCATCATTTGTTACGGTAAAAGCCAAAGGAACAAAAGAATTAATAGAAGTAAAAATAGATATAGATAAACTAGAAAAAGACGACATTGAAATGTTACAAGACATGATTTTAGTTGCAGTAAATGATGTTAATAAACAAATTGATAGCGAAACAGAACAAAAAATGGGTAAATACACAAAAGGAATGCCAGGTCTTTTCTAATGAACTATCCAAAAACAATATTAAACTTAATAGAATGCTTTAAAAAATATCCAGGAATAGGCGAAAAAACAGCTGAACGTCTTGCTCTTGCCTCATTAAATATGGATGAAGAAATAATAAATATGTTTTCAAAATCACTTCAAGATGGAAAAACAAAAATAAAATATTGCAAACGTTGTGGTAGTCTAACTGAAGATGAAACATGTCAAATATGCCAAGACACTTCAAGAGATAATAAAACATTATGTGTTGTAGAAGAATGCAAAAATGTAGTATTATTTGAAAAAATAGGCACATATAAAGGACTATACCATGTCTTAGGAGGACTAATATCACCTTTAGAAGGAATTAATCCTGAAGACATATGCTTGGACAAACTAATAAATAGAATAAAAAAAGAAAATATAAATGAAGTTATATTAGCCTTTAAACCAAGTATTGAAGGAGAAACAACCTCACTTTATATCAAAAAAATGCTAGAAAATGAAAAAATAAAAATATCAAAAATTGCCCACGGAATACCAATGGGAGCAGATATTGACTACATCGATCCCCTAACACTCGAAATGGCTATTGAAGATAGAACTATAATTTCATAAAAACCAAAAAAAACCATATAATTTATTGAGGTGCTTCATGATAAAAATATTCAATAAATTATTAAAAATCATAAAAAAATTAATAATGAGTTTTTTTATGCTATATGGTTATAATGTTATTGCACCCGCAACCGCAATAATACCAATAAATATTATAACAATATCATTAATAACCATCTTTAGTATACCTGCAATAATATTTTTAATAATAATAAGATTAGTAATCTACTAGGAGGCAGCAGTATGTTAGATGACTATAAAAACCAACAACCAAATGTATATAAAATACTAAAAAATGCTATAAAAAATGAAAAGTATTCACACGCCTATTTAATAGAAACAGGCGGTTTTTATGATTATTTTAATTTTACAATGGCCTTTGTAAAATCACTTTTGTGTCCACAAAAAAAATTACACCAAGAAAATTGTAATGAATGTCATCAGTGTGAAGTAATAGACTCATCTAACTTTCCAGAAATAAAAATAATATCTCCAGAAGGACAGTGGATAAAAAAAGAACAACTACAAGACCTTCAAAAAGAATTTTCAACCAAATCACTTATTGGAACCAAAAGAATATATATCATAAAAAATGCAGAAAGATTAAATAAAGCTTCTGCAAATTCAATTTTAAAGTTCTTAGAAGAACCTGAAGGAAATATAGTTGCCATCTTACTTGCAGATAACATATATAATGTCTTAACAACAATAAGATCCCGCTGTCAAATATTGAAATTAAAAGAAACAGAAATAATTAAAGCAAACACTGAAACAGAAAAAATAAAAAATATAATAAAAATGGAAAATACACTAGATGAAAATCAATTAATAAAAAAAACAATCGAATTCATAAATTACTATGAAAAAAATGGCTTAAATACCCTACTTTATTTAAACAAACTATGGAATGATTATATAAAGACCAAAGAAGAAACATCCCTATCACTTGAAATAATGACAATATACTATAAAGATATATTAAACTGCAAACTAAATAGCAAATTGGAAATATTTGAAAACACAGAAAATATTATGCAAATAGCAAACAAAAATACAATTGAAAATCTATGTAACAAAATAAACATAATAGTTGAACAAAAAGAAAATATAAAATATAATGCTAATTTAAATTTACTAATGGATAAGCTAATAATAAATTTAGAAGGAGGAATAGAATGATTGAAGTTGTTGGAGTAAAATTTCAGCCTACAGGTAGAATTCACTATTATGCACCTGGAAAACTAAAATTAAAAAATAATGTAACTGTCATAGTTGAAACCCAGCAAGGACTTCAATTCGCAACAGTCGTACAAACAAATATAAAAATAGAAAAAGAAAAAAATGAAATAAAAAATATAGTAAGAATATCAACCAAAAAAGATTACCTAAATTATAAAAAAAATAAAAAAGATGCCTCCCATGCATTAAAAAAATGTCGTCAAATAGCAACAGAAAAAAAGCTTGAAATGAATGTAGTAGAAGCAAATTACACACTTGACCGAGATAAATTAATATTTAAATTTGTCTCATCAAATCGTATTGACTTTAGAGACTTAGCTAAAGAATTAGCAAGCATATATAAAGTTCGTATAGAACTAAGACAAATAGGAATTAGAGATAAAGCACAATCAATTGGCGGTTATGGCCCATGTGGACAAAAACTTTGTTGTGCCCGTTTCCTAAAAGATTTAAATGCAGTATCAATAAATCAAGCAAAAAATCAAAACATCGCACTTAACCCATCAAAAATAAATGGAGTATGCGGTAGATTAATGTGTTGTCTAAAATATGAAAACGAATGTTACCTTTCATGTCGTAAAAATATGCTTAAAATAGGAGATAAAGTATCAACAGAACATGGTGAAGGGAAAGTAATAGGATTAGATATATTAAGGCAAAAATACAAAGTAAATGTCAAAGACTATGGAATAGTAGAAATCGACAAAAAATGAAAGTAACAAATTATTTGCTAGGTTATGAAAACCTAAAAATAATACAAGACAATGAAATGTTTAATTTTTCATTAGATAGTATACTATTAGCAAACTTTGTAACCCTTAATAAATCAGCAAAAAAAATCCTAGATATAGGTTGTGGCAATGCCCCTATTCCTCTTATTTTATCGCAAAAAACGTCAGCTCATATAACTGGTGTAGAAATACAAAAAGAAGTAAGTCAAATGGCAAAAGAAAGCATTCAAATAAACAACAAAGAAAATCAAATTGAAATAATTAACGACGATATAAATAACTATAAAAATTATATAGAAACAGAAACATACGATGTAATAACTTGTAATCCACCATATTTTGAAATAAATGATAATTCAAAATTAAACAAAAGTGATTACAAAACATTTGCTCGTCATGAAATAAATTTAAATTTAGATATTCTACTTTCTGCATCAAAAAAATTACTAAAAAATGGAGGCACCCTTGCCTTAGTACACAGACCAGAAAGATTAATAGATATATTAACGAAAATGAGAAATTACAATATAGAACCAAAAAAAATAAGATTAATATATCCTAAAAAAAATAAAGAAGCCAACATACTATTAATTGAAGGTAAAAAAAACGGAAAAAAAGGATTAAAAATATTACCACCCCTATATTCACATAATGAAGATGGAACATATACAAAAGAAATTCAAAAATATTTTAAATGAGGTGACATTACATGAAACAAAAAAGTTATGATGATTCCCCTACCTTATACATAGTACCAACCCCAATTGGAAATATGGAAGATATAACACTAAGAGCATTAAACATACTAAAAACAGTAGATGTTATATTTGCTGAAGATACAAGAACAACCAATCAACTGTTAAAATACTATGATATTAAAAATAAATTAATATCTAGCCATTTATACAATGAAGAAAACAACGAAACAAAGGAAATTGAATATCTAAATCAAGGAAAAAACATTGCAGTAGTAAGTGATAGAGGCACACCCGTAATAAGTGATCCTGGATTTATACTAGTAAATAATGCTATTAAACATAATTATAATGTAGTTTGCCTTCCAGGACCAACAGCAGTAATACCTGCCCTAGTAATGTCGGGACTAAGTGGTGGACCATTTATGTTCTATGGATTTTTAAATAGCAAAGAAAGTAAAAGAAAAAAAGAATTAGAATCATTAAAAACAGTTCCATACCCTATTGCCTTTTATGAAGCCCCACATAGACTATTAAAAACATTAAATAACATAAAAGAAATATTTGGAAATAGAAAAATTGCAATCGTAAGAGAAATAAGCAAAAAATATGAAGAAGTAATTAGAGATAATATAGATAACATAATAAAAGAAGTAGAAAACATAAAAGGCGAAATAGTTATAATAACAGAAGGCAATACAAAGCAAAAAACATTTGAAAATATTACTATAAAAGAGCATGTAGATTTATATATAGAAGATGGATTAATTCCAAAAGAAGCAATAAAAAAAGTTGCCAAGGAAAGGAACATTCCAAAAAGTGAAGTCTATAATGAATATCATGAATTATAAGGAAAATCCTTATTTTTTTGATATTTCAAACATAAAACAAACAAAGGAAGTGTTAAAAAATGATGATAGATACACACTGTCATATAAGCAAAAATGACTATGACAATCCAAAACAAATAATAAAAAACATGAAAAATAACATAATGATAGTATCAACTGCCTCACCAGAAGACATAGAAGAAGTAATTTATTTATGTGAAAATTATAACAATATCTATGGAACAATAGGAATTCATCCAGAATTTGCTGATACATATAAAGACAAAGATATAAAAAAAATAGAAAAATATCTAGCACATCCAAAAATAGTAGGCATTGGAGAAATAGGCCTTGACTACCATTACACCAAAGAAAACAAAGAAAACCAAAAACAGCTATTCATAAAACAAATCAACCTTGCAAATAAATATAAAAAAACAATAGTCATTCATAGTAGAGATGCAATTGAAGATACATATAATATTATAGAAAAATATAAAGAAAAAGAAACAAAATGTCATATGCACTGCTATAGTGGAAGCCTAGAAATGGCAAAAAAATTCATAAAATTAAACATAACACTTGGTATAGGAGGCGTCTTAACATTCAAAAATGAAAAAAAACTAAAAGAAATAGTAAAAACATTAGACTTAAAAAACTTTCTTTTAGAAACAGATAGCCCATATCTAACTCCTGAACCATTTAGAGGACATCAAAACGAACCAGTAAACATTAAATATGTAGCTCAAAAAATATCAGAATTAAAAAACATAGATATAAATATAATATATGACACAACAACATCGACTGCAATTCATCAATTTGACATAAAAATATAATAGTGTTATCATACTACTCGGTTTCAATTTTGAAATATGAGGTGAAATATGAATAAAAATCACCTGTGGAAATTAAGCGTTAATTTATATTTAATAACATTAATTTTAACAGGGCTATTGAGTTCTGGTAACCCAATTTCAGAAAAGAAAGTTGAAGTAAAAAACTTAAACCAGACAAAAAACTCTGTGGCTTTAACGAAAGTCATAGAATATGATACAGTCAAAACTTATAACAAAAGTCTTCCTACTGGAACAACCATCACAAAACAAGAGGGGCATAACGGACTAGCCTATATTGACAGTGATAACAACACACAAGTCATTGAAAGTCCAACAAATGCAGAAATCGAAATTGGAACTGGTGATGAAGCTGAATACGTAGGAAAAATGACAGGTTATGGTGCAGACTGCGAAGGTTGTTCAAAAACGGGAACACTATATTGTAAAACAAAATCTGGCTCTTATCACAGCTTAACAACAGATGGAAACACATATCAGGATGATGAATACGGAACAGTTCGTATCATCGCCGCAGCTTTAGATAAATTTCCTTGTGGAACAATAATAGAAGTAAATAACCCTAATTTAGGAACCTTCAATGCTATCGTTTTAGATACTGGTAGTGCAATGCGAAATGCTTGGTCAAATGGAACAGTTCATATGGACCTAGCTTATAAATCAGAAACAGACCCAGATATAAACAAAACAACCAGTTCAAACGTTAAATATAGCGTTAAAAGATGGGGTTTTTAAAACTTCATTTTTTTAGTATAATAAACTTGGAGGAAAAACTATGGAATACTCACCAAAAGCAATAAGTAATACATTAAAAAATCAAAACTTTAACTTCAAAAAAAAATATGGTCAAAATTTTATTGTGGACAAAAATATTATCCACAGCATAATTAATAAATCAAAAATAGATAAAGATACATTAGTAATAGAAATAGGCCCAGGAGCAGGATCTCTAACAAGTGAACTAGGTAAAGTTGCAGGGAATGTAATTGCCTATGAAATAGACGAAACACTAAAACCAATATTAGAACAAAACATTGAAAACAACACAGAAATAATATATGGTGATTTTTTAAAAATAAATATTGAAAAAGATTTAAAAAAATATGATTACAGAAAAATATACGTAGTAGCCAATCTCCCCTACTATATAACAACACCAATAATAATAAAACTAATAGAAGATAAATTAAACATAGACAAAATTGTAGTCATGGTTCAAAAAGAAGTTGGTAATAGATTTAAAGCCAAACCAAACACAAAAGAATATAATTCATTATCAATATTTTTAAATTACTATTATAATGTGGAAAAACTATTAGATGTTAGTAAAAACGTATTTATACCAAAACCAAACGTTGATAGCATAGTAGTATGTTTTACAAAGAAAGAAGAAAAATTAAAAGTAAATGAGGAAATCTTTTTCAAACTAATAAAAGATGCCTTTAAACAAAAAAGAAAAACCTTAAAAAATAATCTAAAAAACTATGATTTAAATAAAATAGAAGAAATATTAAAAACACATAATTTAGATTTAACTGTAAGAGCCGAAGCCTTACCAATAGAAATATTTGTAGAAATAGCTAATAGTTTGAATTAAATCAAACTTTTTTTATATCTGTAAGCCCTAAAATATAATCAGTCCCCACCTTATAAAACCTTGAAAGAAAATACAAATAAAATAAGTAATTAGTTTAGATATATATAATAAAATTTATATAAGGGGGTAATAATTTGTTTTCAAACCTTCCTCCAAAACTTTCAACACTAAGTGCAGTTGCAATAGGTTATCTACTTTTAGATGACACAACATCAGCTGAACAAAATGCCTTAGGAAACTGGCTTATGTTAATAGCTCAAATGTTATGCACAAATGCTTACTTTGTACAACTAAAAAATGAAAAAACAACATTTAATGATAAAGAAAATACAATATATATGCTTGAAAAAGTAATAAAAGCATTAGAAAAAGAGATTAATAACTTAAAAAATTAATCCCCTAATTTTGTTCTTTTTTAATAAAAATAAATCTAATAAAACAACCAATTATAAACAAAAGGTATACAAAATCTAAATAATTAAATTTATCAATAATACTCATTGTTAAATAAAAAATAATAAAAACGAACATCACACCAATTCCACTAATGTTTTTATGGTTCATGTTAATATTCCTCTCTTGTTTTATTAATTCGTCCACCCCTAGAATAACACGATTACATTTATAAAGGCAACAATAAACTCTCGACATTTTACAACAATTTACAAACAAAAATGGAAACCTAAATAGTTTCCAATTTTTTTTCAAATTCACTTTTATCAATACGAGCAAATAAAATTTCTGGTTCATTTAGCTTAATACCATCATCCATACCGTTAAAATTTTTAGTACTCTCTACCCTATTATTTTGAGTATTTAATTGTTTAAATATTTTCTCGGCAGTCTCAGGTAAAAAAGCAGACAAATACACATTTGCAATTCTAATAGATTCAAGTAAATTATATAAAACAGTTTGAAGTCTTTCCTTTTTACTATCGTCCTTAGCTAAAATCCAAGGCGTTGTTTCATCAATATATTTATTACTTTGTCTGTATAATTCCATTATCTCTTCAATCGCATCAGCAACCTTAAGATCATTCATCTTTTCATCAATTCTATCACCTAAACTAGTCGCACTTTCAATTAAAGCTTTATCAACATCTTCATATTGCTTAGGATTACTTACAATACCATCAAAATACTTATAACTCATATTAATTGTTCTATTAACCAAATTTCCTAATGTATTTGCTAAATCAGAATTAATTCTATCAATAATCAATTCATAACCTATATTACCATCATGTCCATATGGAATTTCGTGCAAAACATAATATCTAATCGCATCAGTACCAAATAAACGAGCCAAATTATCCGCATACAAAACATTTCCCTTAGATTTACTCATTTTATCACTATCAGATGATAATACCCAAGGATGACCAAAAATGCATTTTGGTAATGGTAAATCAAGTGCTTTCAAAATTACAGGCCAGTAAATAGTATGAAATCTCAAAATATCCTTACCAATGATGTGTACATCCGCAGGCCAATATTTATCAAATTCATCACTCTTATTATCAGGGTCATATCCTACAAAAGTAATATAATTAACCAAAGCATCCAGCCAAACATAAATAACATGTTTCTCATCAAACGGAACCTTCACACCCCAATCAAAAGATGTTCTTGAAATGCATAAATCTTGAACTCCAGGTTTAATAAAATTATTAACAATTTCATTTTTTCTACTTTCAGGTTTAATAAAATCCGGATGAGAATCAATATAATCCTCAAGCCATTTATTGTACTTACTTAATTTCAAAAAGTAAGCTTCTTCCTCAGTTTTATGAACATCACGACCACAATCAGGACATTTTCCGTCCACTAAATCCTTTTCAGTAAAAAACGACTCACAAGGTGTACAATAAAGACCTTCATACTTACCCTTATAAATATCACCATTTTCATATAATCTCTTAAAAATCTTACTAACAATTTCCTTATGATGTGGATTAGACGTTCTAACAAACTTATCATAACTTATGTTCATTAAATCATCAATTCTTTTAACCTCTAAAGAAACCTCATCAACATATTCTTGAGGACTCTTAGAAGCTTCCCTTGCTTTTAATTCAACCTTCTCACCATGTTCATCAGTTCCAGTGTGAAATCTAACATCAAATCCCATCAATCTTTTATATCTCGCAATCGCATCAGTCAAAATACCCTCATAAGTATTTCCAATATGTGGTTTAGCCGAAGCATAAAATATAGATGTTGTAATATAAAATTTTGGTTTCATAATATCCCTCCTCAAAATAAAAAACATCCTATATATAAGGACGTTTTGAACGTGGTACCACCTTAATTTGTAAGAAAACTTACCTCAAACACGTAACGTGTGATTACGTTCTAACATAGTTAGACTGCTCCAGAGCCATTTAAGATAGTCACCTTGTTTATTTCCACCAAACATAAACTCTCTATAAAGTTACCTACCGTTCTTTCTTTCCTCGCATTTCACGGTAATTATAACATTTTTAATATCAGTTTTCAATATGTCTTTCTAAAATTTTAGATCCAAAATTGAGTATATTTATATTATCAGAAGTAAACTCATCAGGACAAAATACAATAATTCCGCCTAAAACATCACCACCAGAAACAATAGGATTTATAATAAACTCTCCTTCCCTACTTTCACTGCCTATCAAACAAACATTATCCCTACTAACTAACTTTCTTTTTTCCAAAATATTAATAATATCATTACTTACATTTTTATTTATATAACTTTTTCCCCCATCGCCAGAACCAAATAAATAACAATTTGTATCACATAATAAAACATCACACTTCAAATAATTCCCAATCAAATTAACAATAACCCTAGCCAAATCAGAAAATTCATTTATCTCAGAGTACTTTTTCAAAACTATATTTTCCCTATCAATAAATATTTCTAAACTATCCCCATTTTTAATTCTTAAAGCCCTTCTCATCTCTTTTGGAATTACAATTCTCCCAAGCTCATCTATTCGTCTAATGATTCCAAATTGTTTCATTTTCAACCTTCTTTCTAGATTTTATTGTGCGTGAAAATATAATAATTATACTTTAAATAAAAATTAAAAAGTGCTATAATTGTTACAGCTTAAAAAAGGAGAGGATTAAATGGAAAAAACATTCGTATTTGGACATCAAAAACCAGACACAGATACAGTAACTTCAGCTATAGTACTATCATACCTAAAAAATAAATTAGGAATGGACTGTGAACCTAGAATATTAGGAAATATCAACAATGAAACAAAATTTGTATTAAACTACTTTAAAGTTGAAACACCTAAATACTTAAATGATGTAAGATTACAAATAAAAGACATTGATTATGAAGAAAATTGTTTTTTAAATGAAGAAAATTCAATACTAGATGGTTACAAATATATGAACGAAACAAAAATTGGAACCATTCCAGTTGTAAATAAAAAAGGAAAATATGTTGGAGCAATTTCAATGAAAGATGCCTTAGGTAATCTAATTGATGGTAATTTAAATAAATTAGATACATCATATGATAACCTACTTTCTGCCCTAAATGGTAAAGAAATTTTAAGATTTGATAAAGAAATCATAGGTAATATTTTAACCGCAGGCTATAGAAGCACAACATTCAAAGAAAAAGTAAACATAGATAAAGAAAGCGTTTTAATCGTTGGAGATAGACATAGTATCATAGAATACGCCATAGAAAATTGTGCATCAATAATTATCTTAACTAACGGCGTTCAAATGAAAGAAGAACACCTACAATTAGCCAAAAAAAATCAAGTTGATGTTATAAGTACTGACTATGATACTCTAGTTGCTTCTAACCTAGTTGTTTTAAGTAACTTTATCAAAACAAAAATGGAAACAAACATTATAACAGTAAATGAAAACGATGCTTTATCAGAAGTATTAGATTTAGCAAACAAGAAAAAATTTAGTAATTACCCTATCTTAGATAACAATGGAAAATGTCTAGGCGTTTTCAAAATAAGTTCCGCAAATTCAAAACATCCAAAAAAAGTTATCTTAGTCGATCACAATGAAAAAGAACAAAGTGTTATTGGCCTAGATGAAGCAGATATTATTGAAATAGTCGATCACCATAAAATTGGAAACATAGGTACAAGCATGCCTATTAACTTTAGAAATATGCCATTAGGATGTACTGAAACTATTTTATACCTAATGTACAAAGAAAATAATATAGAAGTGCCAAAAGAAATTGCTGGTCTAATGATATCCGGAATTATCTCTGATACTTTACTTTTAACATCGCCAACAACAACTGACATAGATAAACAAGCCTTAGAAACCCTAAGCAAAATTGCTGGTGTTGATTATAAAGAATATGGTATGGAAATGTTTAAAGCTGGTTCTTCAATGAAAGGAAAAAGCATTTCTGAAATAATCCACGAAGACTTTAAAAACTTTATGGTAGAAAATCAAAAATTTGGAATAGGACAAGTTTCTACTATGACAACATCAGAAATCTTAAATAAAAAAGATGAGTTCATCAAAGAATTAAATGAAGATGCCCAAGATGAAGGATACATAGCAATTGCCCTATTTGTAACAGACATTTTAAAAAATGGTTCTTATATTTTCTTTAATGAAAAAAGCAAAGAAATATTCGCAAATTCATTTGGTGTAGAAAATATTGAACAAGGCCACTTTTTTGAAGGTCTTGTTTCAAGAAAAAAACAAATTGTACCAAAAATTATGAATTACATGGAAAATTAGTGACGAAAAGTCACTTTTTTTATATCACAAAATCTTTTTTATTTTTTTATTCTTGTTAATTTTAAAATATAACAAAAAAATAAACAAAATTCTCATTTTCTTTTGATATTATATTGTTGTTGCTGTATACTATTATATAGCATTCAAATTATTAAATGGAGTAGGTGGTATCATGAAAAAAACAAGATATGCTTTTTTGCTATTGTTTCTATTTGGAATAAGTATCAATAGTGTAAAAGCGGATGAAGGACAGTTATATGAAAACTCGATAAAATCATGTAATGGAATAACATATGGCTATCACAATAATCACTACCACAAAGCAAAGCAAACGGATGCCGGTTTTATTGCCGAAGGAGATGCCATATACACAGACCCATGTGCAGAATATAATGATATTTCTCTGAAAAGTGTAACAATAAATCAAACAAATATTCAAACAAATGATGAAATGACATTTACAACATATGACTCCACCGCAAACATAGAAATACTCCCAAATTATCAATATGCAAAAGTAGAATACGAAAAAACAAAAAACTTAGAAATAGGAAATAACAAAATAGAAGCAAAATTAACAACTCCAGGTGGTATGACTAAAACATACACAATAAACATAATAAGAAACAAAAAACTAAGTAGTAATAATAAAATAAAAACAATTAAAATTGATGGCAAAGAATATAAATTTATAGATAATGAAATAAACAATATTTTCGTAACATCAAACAGAAAATCATTAAAAATAAATATAATAGCTGAAGATAAAAAAGCAAAAATAAACATAGAAGGAAATAACAAATTAAAAACGGGAAATAATAAAATAACAATCTATATAACAGCAGAAAATAACGAAATACAAAAATACTATATAAATTATTCAAAAAGTATGTTTATAACAGACATAATAGGAATGGCAATAGGAATTTTAATCCTTTCATCACCAATTATAATAGCTATAATTATCTTCACAATAAAAAATAAAAAACGAAATAAATACATGAACAGAACACATTATTATAAGCACTAATTATTAATAAAATGTCGAAATAATTTGTTGCGAATAAAGAACGCTGTATGTTATAATACTTAAAGAAAAAGGGTGATAAAATGTTTTCAAAAGATATAGGAATAGATTTAGGAACAGCAAATGTTCTAATTTACATAAAAGGACAAGGAATAGTATTAAATGAACCAAGTGTAGTGGCCATAGATGAAGAAACAAAAAGACCAGTTGCCGTTGGAACAACTGCAAAAGAAATGTTAGGAAGAACCCCTGGACAAGTAAAAGCCATAAGACCAATGAAAGATGGAGTAATTGCAGACTTCGAAATAACAGAAATTATGCTTAATAACTTTATAAGAAAAGTAAATGGAAAAAGCTTCTTTGGCAGACCAAGAATACTAATATGCTGTCCTTCAAACATAACACAAGTAGAAAAAAACGCTATAAGAGAAGCCGCAGAAAAAACAGGTGCTAGAAAAGTATACCTAGAAGAAGAACCAAAAGTAGCAGCCGTAGGCGCTGGAATGGACATATCAAAACCAAGTGGAAATATGGTAATTGATATTGGTGGAGGAACAACCGATGTTGCAGTTTTATCACTAGGTGGTATAGTAACATCTTCATCAATAAAAATAGCCGGAAACGTTTTTGATAATGACATAATAAAATACATCAGAGAAAAATATAAATTGTTAGTAGGAGATAGAACAGCTGAAGAAATAAAATTTCAAATAGGAACAGTTTTTCCAGGATCAAAAGATGAAAAGATGGAAGTAAGAGGTCGTGACTTAGTAACAGGTCTACCTCATACAATAACATTATCATCAGAAGAAGTAGAAGAAGCTCTAAGAGAAAGTGCTTACGTAATTGTTGGAACAGCAAAATCAGTTTTAGAACAAACACCACCAGAATTATCAGCAGACATAATTGATAAAGGAATAGTAATAACAGGTGGTGGAGCACTCTTAGATGGGATAGATAAACTTTTAAGTCACGAACTAAAAGTTCCAGTATTTATAGCAGAATCACCACTTACATGTGTAGTTGAAGGAACAGGTGTCTTATTAGAAAACATCCCATTACTAGAAAGTGGTTTAAACAAAAATTATTAGTCCATAATACAAATGGAGGTCATATATGAAAAATGCTAAAGAATTAAAAGAAAAACTATTCAAAAAATCAAAATCAGGTTGGGAAAAAACAACCAAAGAAGAAAAAGAAAAAATATTTGATTACAGTAATAAATATATAAAATTTCTAAATGAAGCAAAAACAGAAAGAGAATGCGTTGAAAAAATATCACAACTATTAATAAAAAACGGTTTTAAAAATATTGAAAAAGAAGAATGCCTAAAAGCAGGAGAAAAAGTATTTTATATAAATAGAAATAAAAATATCTATGCCGCAATAATAGGAAGTGAAGATTTAGAAAAAGGATTTAACATAATAGGAGCTCACATTGACTCACCAAGATTAGATTTAAAACCTAACCCATTATACGAACAAACAGAACTTGCAATGTTTAAAACACACTACTATGGTGGAATAAAAAAATATCAATGGGTAAATATTCCATTAAGCATGCATGGTGTAATAATAAAAGCAAATGGTGAAAAACTAACAGTAAACATTGGAGAAAAAGAAGACGATCCAATATTCACCATCGCAGATTTATTACCACATCTTTCAAAACAGCAAAATAAAAAAAACCTAGAAGAAGCAATAAGTGGTGAAGATTTAAATATATTAGTTGGCAATATACCATATGAAACAGATGAAGAAATAAGTGAAAAAACAAAATTAAATATTTTAAATTTATTAAACCAAAAATACGAAATTACCGAATCTGATTTTGTTAGTAGCGAGATAGAATTTGTTCCAGCAATGAATGCAAAAAGTTTAGGCTTTGATAAAAGTTTAATTGCTGGATACGGACAAGATGATAGATCATGTGCCTATACAAGTATAACAGCATTAGCAAACATAGAAAATCCAAAGAAAACATGTATTTGCTTATTAGCAGATAAAGAAGAAATAGGAAGCGTGGGAAACACTGGAATGTGTTCAAGAACATTTGAAAACTTTATTCAAATATTATTAGAAAAAACAGTAGGAAATAAAGTAGGGTTATTAGATAAAATATTTAATAATTCAAAAGTTCTATCAGCCGACGTAACAGGAGCATACAATCCAAACTTCCAAGGCATATATGAAAAAAATAACGAATCATATATATCCCATGGGATTTCAATAATAAAATATACAGGAACAGCCAGTAAAGGTGGAGCCTCAGATGCAAACGCAGAATATGTTGGATATATAAGAAATTTATTTGAAAGAAATAATATAGCCTACCAAAATAGTGAAATGGGTAAAATAGGAGTAGGTGGTGGTGGAACAATCGCATATATACTAGCCAACAAAGGTCTAGATGTACTAGATTGTGGAATTCCTGTCTTATCAATGCACTCACCATACGAAATAACAAGTAAATTTGATATATATAATGCCTATAGAGCATATAAAACATTCTACAAAGACGAGTAATTCGTCTTTTTTCGTGTTATAATTAAAAAAGGAGGAATATATGACAAAAATTATTGATTTAATACTAGGATTTATTACATGTCTTTTTGGCTATAAATTCAGTAAAGCATTATTAGCTATATTAGGATTCATAATCGGTTACAAATTCGCACTGGCATCTTTACCATCATACATAATAGAAAGTTGGATGGTAACAACATGTTCAATCATAATAGGAATAATAATAGGTTTTATATCTTACAAATTATATTTAATTGGTATATTTATCCTATGTGGTGTAAGTGCATATATTTTATGTCAGTTTATAGGTATTAATCAGTCTTTAAGAATAATATTTGGAATAATATCAGGCATACTAGCTGGAATATTGGGCGTTAAATTCACAAAACCATTATTAATAATATCAACATCATTAAGCGGTACAACATTATTAATTAAAACCTTATTTTCCACACTAAATTTTAATAATGACTTTATATTAATGGTTATATACATAATAATAGTAGCCTACAGCATAAACTATCAATTAAAACAACAATAGCATAAATAAACAAAATGTGTTAAAATAAAAACAAGAGGTGAGTTTTATGGGACAAAACGAAATAATAAAAATATTTCTAATGATAATAACAACATTTTTATTCGTTGTATGTATAGTTCCATTTATAAAAAAAATAGCAATTCATGTAGGAGCACTTGATATACCAAATGCAAGAAAAGTTCATAGTAAGCCAATGCCAAGATTAGGTGGTCTTGCAATATTCTTTGGCTTTTTATTCGGATACATGTTATTTGGTGAACCAAGTAGTACAATGAATTCTATCTTAATAGGAAGTTTCATCATAGTTCTAACAGGAGCTATAGATGACATAAAACCATTAAAAGCATCCATTAAATTTGTTGCCCAACTAATGGCCGCAATAGTAGTATGTTGCTATGGAAAATTATTAATACAAGATATTACCGCATTTGGATTATATATAGATTTAGGAATTTTCGCTTATCCTATAACAATATTCTTTATATTAGGATGCTTAAATTGTATTAACTTAATTGATGGTCTAGATGGACTAGCATCAGGAATCAGTGCAATATATTTCGCAACAATCGGAATAATATCAATAATAATGGGTAAAATGGGATTAGACTTTGTATTAACTTTTATAATGTTAGGATCAGTATTAGGCTTCTTAGTCCATAACTTCCACCCTGCATCAATCTTTGCTGGTGACTCAGGATCATTATTCATGGGATTTATGATCGCTGTAATAGCCTTACTAGGCTTTAAAAGTGTAACACTAACATCCTTAATAATACCATTGCTAATTCTTGCAATTCCAATATTAGATACCGTATTTGCAATCATTAGAAGACTTTTAAAAGGTGAAAAAATATCAAAACCAGATAAATCACATCTACATCATCAACTATTGAATAAAAATTTTTCACACAAAACAACAGTATTAATCATTTATGCAATCGATATACTATTTGCCATAGCATCAATTATCTACGTCCTTCATGACCAAAAAGTTGGATACGTAATATACGCATTACTAACAATAATAGTTGTAATATTCGTGTTAAAAACAGACATAGTTGTTGACACAGCCCATATGCATAAAAAACATAAAAAATAATGATTCTTTGTCAAATAGTGTTGGTAAACAATAAATTTGATAAATGATTTAGGGATGATGAAATTCATCCCTTTATAATGCCTTTAATTAAGAAAATACGAGATATAAAATAATCATATTTTTTATAACCAAAAGTAATTCTTTTAACGCTTGTTTCATCTTTAATATTTAGTATATAATTATTTGTAGACATAAGTTTATTCCTTTCAATGTTTAATTAACAATTACATTGTATTAAATTTATATAAAAACAGTGTAGTAAATTACACTCACCAGCACTACTTATAAAAAAGCCAAAATTCTTACATAATTATTTTTTTTATATCCATAATAAAAATGGTGAACTTATGGAAAAAGAAATAATAGAAATTTTAGATGTAATATTAAGATGCTTATTATCATTAATAACCTTATTTCTAGTAACAAAAATGATAGGAAAAAAACAAGTATCCCAATTCAGCTTATTTGATTATGTAATAGGAATATCAATAGGAAACTTCGCAGCCGAAATGTCAATAAATCTAAAATCAGAATACCTTCATGGAATAATAGCTGTAATAGTTTTCGGACTAGTCGCATACCTAGTTTCCATACTAACACTAAAAAACTTAAAAGCAAGAAAATTCTTTATAGGAGACCCTACAATATTAATAGAAAATGGAAATGTAATATATAAAAATCTAAAAAAAACAAAATTTGATATTAACGACCTATTAGAAGAATGTAGAATAAATGGACATTTTGACCTATCAGAAATAGATTATGCCTTAATGGAAGCAAACGGTAAAATAAGCTTTTTATTAAAACCAGATTATCAACTTCCAAATAATAAAGACCTAAAAATAAAAAAACAAAAATCAGGGCTATGTGCAAACCTAATAGTAGACGGACAAATAATTGAAGAATCATTAGAAACTATGAACAAAGATAAAAAATGGTTAGAACATGAAATAAAAATAAAAGGAATTAAACTAGAAAACATCATACTAGCCACACTAGATCTACAAGAAAATTTAGAAATTTACGAAAAAAATGTAAACCAAGAAAGTTACGACGTATTAAACTAGTAATAAAATAAATAATTTGCTATACTTAAAAACGGTGATAGTATGAAAAGACACTTTTGTGCATCCGCATTTGTAGTAAATGATGAAAAAAAATTATTATTAGTAAAACATGCAATATGGGGAAAATGGACTCAACCAGGAGGCCATATTGAAGAAAATGAAACTCCAGAAGAAGCCGCAATAAGAGAAGTATATGAAGAAACAGGCTTAAAAATAACATTATTAGGTGAACATTTTCCAAGAGAAGATGATTTAATAAGACCATTAGGAATACAGTGCAATAGAAAAATTAATGGAGATAAGCACATAGATATTATATATGTTGGTATTCCTAATAATCTAGAAGCTTCCTTAAAAATCAGTTCAGAAAGTACTGACATAGGATGGTTTACTAGAAAACAACTAGAAGAAATGCCAGTATTTCCCGACATAAAAATTACATTTGACTACATACTAAAAAATTATTTTAATGAGGAAAACTAAACAAAGCCTTGATAAATTATCAAGCTTTTTTCTTACCTAAAAAGGTTTACAACTTATACTATACGTGCTATAATTAACCCTAGTGCGAAAAGAGGGAGTATGTATGAAACAAAGAAATATAGCAATAATTGCCCATGTTGACCATGGAAAAACAACATTAGTAGACCAACTACTAAAACAATCAGGAACATTTAGAGAAAATGAAACAGTTCAAACAAGAGCAATGGATTCAAATGACTTAGAAAGAGAAAGAGGAATTACAATTCTTTCTAAAACAACAGCTATAAATTACAAAGACTATAGAATTAATATATTAGATACACCAGGACATGCTGACTTCGGCGGTGAAGTAGAAAGAATAATGAACATGGTAGATGGTGTATTACTAGTAGTAGATGCTTATGAAGGAACCATGCCACAGACAAGATTTGTATTAAAAAAAGCCCTAGCTGCAGGGGTAACTCCAATTGTTGTAGTTAATAAAATAGATAAACCATCCGCTAGACCAGCAGCTGTTGTAGATGAAGTGATGGACCTATTTATTGAATTAGGAGCATCTTTAGAACAACTAGAATTTCCAGTTCTATATGCATCAGCCCTAAATGGGACATCAAGTACAAGTCCTGAAGTAAGTGATCAAAAACAAACAATGGATCCAATTTTAGATGCTGTTATTGAAAATATACCAGCCCCAGAAGTAGATGAAAATGGCTCATTCCAATTTCAACCTGCTTTACTTGATTATAATGACTTTGTCGGACGTATTGGAATCGGTGTAGTCAAAAGAGGACACATAAAAGTAAACTCAAATGTTTCTTGCATGCGACTAGATGGAACAGTTAAACAATTTAGAATTCAAAAAATCTTTGGATATTTAGGATTAAATAAAATTGAAGTTACTGAAGCACATGCAGGAGATATAGTCGCAATTGCAGGTCTTCCAGACATATCAGTAGGAGAAACCATCTGCGAAGTAGGACACGAAGAAGCCTTACCTACATTAAGAATTGATGAACCAACACTTCAAATGACATTTGGCGTAAATACAAGTCCTTTCAATGGACGTGAAGGAAAATTCCTAACTGCAAGACAAATAGAAGAAAGATTACTAAAAGAAACAGATAAAGACGTTTCCTTAAAAGTAAAACAATTAGATTCAGAATCCTGGATAGTATCAGGTCGTGGTGAATTACATCTATCTATATTAATTGAAACAATGAGACGTGAAGGATACGAACTACAAGTATCAAAACCACAAATCATTATAAAAGAAATAGATGGAACAAAATACGAACCATACGAAGATGTTGAAATAGAAGTTCCAGAAGAATATGTAGGATCAGTAATCGAAGCATTAGGAAACCGTGGTGGTACAATGGAAAACATGCAACCATTTGATAATCAAACAAAACTTTTATATACAATTCCATCAAGAGGATTAATCGGTTTTACAACAGAATTCATGACATTAACAAAAGGATATGGTATCCTAAGTCATGCATTTAAATCATATGAAAAAATGACTAGTGGAAATATAGGAGAAAGAAAAGCCGGAGTTTTAGTATCAATAGACGGTGGTAAAGCAACAGCTTATGCCTTAGGTTCACTAGAAGATAGGGGAGTAATGTTTGTCGCACCAGGTACAGATGTTTACGAGGGAATGATAGTTGGAGAAAATAATCATGATAATGATTTAGCCGTTAATGTAACCAAAGGAAAACAACTAACAAACACAAGAAGTGCTAATAAAGACCATACAGTAGTTTTAAAAAGACCAAGAGAAATGAGCTTAGAAGTTTGCTTAGACTACATTAATGAAGATGAATTAGTCGAAGTAACACCAGTTTCATACAGATTAAGAAAAAAAATATTAAACACAAACGAAAGAAAAAAATATTCAAATAAGAAAAATTAGTCGCTATCAAGCGACTTTTATTATGTAATTTTTACATTAAATTTTAAATTATCATTAATATAAAAAGGGATAATAGAAAAAGTATAACCATATTTATTCTTAAAAGAAATCTTAACATCAGGATTTTCATAATCAATAGTCTTACGAATTACAATATTTTCATTAACCACATCTTGTGAATAAAGTAAATTAACCTCTTCAAATTTATCATTACTTTTTTCAATCTCATTAATTCTAAAATCATAAACATCCTCATTAAAATTTAAAACAATATAATTAGATGTTTTATCAAGCAAAATATTATTATCACCATCTTCATAATTTTTCTTATATTCTATAAAATAAAAATCCTTATTAGTATATTTTTCAATCAAACCTTTTAAAAATTTATTTAATTTATTATTATATTGAACCATGCTATTATATTTAATCATTTCATCATCTAAATAAAAATAATATATATCCTTTGTAGTTTTAATTATTAACTTATCAGCTAAATTTCCACCATATTTTTTGTTAAAATTAGTTCCTATCATATTTTTAATCTTATTAAAATCACCACTATCAATAACATAATTATTATATTTAATCTCAGTAATTTTATCATTTATCTCAAGCTTTTTTGAACAGCCCAAAATTAAAAAAGGAATAATAAAAATTAGTAACCTTTTCATATCATCACCTATAATTATTATTATATAAAAATAAAAAACAATACAAAAAAATGCTATAAAGCATTATTTTTTCATACTTAAATAATAATCACGCAATTCCTTAAATCTTTGATAATGAATAATTTCCCTTTGTCTTAAAAAAGAAAGTGGTCCCAAAATATCAGCATCATCGGTCAAATCCATCAAATGTTCATAAGTAGCTCGCGCCCTTTGTTCCGCTCCCATATCACTTTCCAAATCAGCAATATAATCACCAGAAACTTTAATATAACTCATATTAAAAGGATTTCCCATCGCATCAGAAGGAAATAAATCCCTTCCAAATTGAGCATACATTCCATCCAATCCAGCCTTTAAAAGTTCGTCCTTAGTCGCACCTTTCATAAGTTGATACACCATAGTTGAAATAATCTCAACATGAGCTAACTCTTCAGTACCAATATCAGTAAGTAAAGCCTTACCACGATCATCAGGCATATTATAACGTTGATCTAAATATTGAAAAGCAGCCGCAAGCTCACCAGCCGGTCCACCATATTGTGTCATAATACATTTAGCCATATTTAAATCTTTTTTCTTAATATTCACAGGATATTGTAATTTTTTTTCATATTTCCACATAATAACCCCCTAATTTTCCCAAGGCCAAGGAGTATCATTCCAAGTCCAAGGTACCCCTTGTTTTGAATTCACGCAAAGTGCTCCAAATTTGTTTTCATATTCTTCAGTCGCATATTTACTATCAGAACTATATTGATTAAAAAGTTCTATCATCACCTCATCATCAGGATGTGTATCCAAATACAAATTTACATCATGAGCCGCAAAAGCATAAGCATCAACCTTAGTTAAAAGACTTGCTTGTTCATTCATTGGTCTAATATCATAAGGCCTAGAAAGCTTATATTGATTAAATAAACTTGGAAACATATTACCTCTGATAAACCCATTATAAACATCATATAATTTATCCGGGCTTGCATTACCATTAAAATTACACTTATTAAAATTCATATTATCACCAGCTTGAGCCTGTAACTTTTTACTAAGTTCATTATCATAATTATTTTCCTGTGGAAATGACATCATAAACCCATTAGAAAAATTATTCATATTAAAATAGTCATTCATCTATTTAACCCCTTTCGACATATTCTATGAATAAAAAAATAAAAAGTATAGGCAAATTAAACATGTTCGCTTGTTAAATAAGCAAAAAACTAGTAATATATCAAAAGAGGTGTAACTATGAAACTATACGACAAAGTAATAAGAATATGTGGAACAACAGACTTTATGAAAGGCTTAAATTATCAATCAAATAAAATAAAATTAATCAAATCAGAAAAAGAAAATATAGTAAAAAGAAACTACTTTAAAATAATATCAGAAAGAATAGACAAAGAATACGACGTGAAAATAATAACAGACCAAAATAAAAATATAAATGACTATTTTTGTACATGCCCACAATTTGAAAAAATGGATACGTGCAAACACATAGCTGCATGCATACTAAAATATGAAACAGAAATATTTAATGAAAAAGAATACAAAGATACAAAATATAAATATACTCTAGGTCTTTCAATCCTAGAAAAATTCAATCAAAAAAAGCCAACCATCAAAGAAAAATTAAAACTAGAAGTAGAAATAAAAAAAATAGAAAGTTACTACTATACTAACTATATAACAGTAATTTATAAAATCGGCTTAGATAAAATGTATACCTTAAATAATAAATACCATAATTTCATGTACGCATATCATCATAAACAAAATTACAAAATATCAACCAAATTAACATATTCACCAGATAAATATTACTTCGATAAAATAGATGAAAAAATACTAAACTTCAACATACCAATATATCAAAAAGGACTTTATAACTGCGTAATAACAAGCGAAAATCTAGAATCATTCATGGAATTAATAAAAGATAAACAAATAAAAATGGAAAATCAAATAATGAAATACACAAAAGAAAATCCATTCGATATAAATCTAACAAAAACCAATAATTACTATAAATTGTCAATTAATAACCTAAATAAAATAAATGCCCTAATTGATGATTCACCATTTTTCTATGACGAAAACACTATATATAAAGTAGATGAAAACATATATAAACTATATAAATTATTAAAAGAAAACAATATAGATAGTTTCATCTTTGAAAAAAAAGACCTAGGAAAATTCACATCTGGACTATTACCACTTTTAAAACAAAATATCAAATTAGATGAAAAAATAACCGAAATAACCATATCATCCACACCAAATGTAAAACTATACTTTGATTTTAACTATAATTACATAGAATGCAAAATAAAATTAACATATTCAAACAAAGAAATAGATTACTTTTCAAAAGACCCAACAATAGTAAGAGATTATGATTATGAAGACAACATAATTCAAAATTTAACAAGTCAAGGTTTCACAGTAGAAAATAAAAAAATAAAACTAGAAGATATTGATCAAATAGGCACATTCCTAGAAACAGGAATATACCAAATAAACAAAGAATATGAAATATATACATCAAAACAAATAAAAGAAACAAAACTAATAAAACAAACTTCAAATAGTGTAACCTTCAAAATAGGTAAAGATAACATACTATCATATAATTTCAATCTAGATGGCATTGAAAATAGTGACTTAACTAATATTCTCACATCCTTAAAATCACGTAAGCACTACCACAAACTAAAAAACGGAAATATCATTAACCTAGAAACTGATGAAAATCTAAAACAACTAAATAAAGTAATAGATGAACTAGGTCTTACAAAAAAAGAAATAGAAACAAACGAAGGAACAATTCCAAAATTTAGAGCTCTTTATTTGGACAGCATAAAAACAAAATACGATAAATTAATAGAAACAAATAATACATTTGATGCCTTCATCGAAAAATTTAAAACATATAAAAATCAAGATATAAATCTAAGTAAAGACGAATTAAAAATATTAAGAGACTATCAACTAACAGGCGTAAAATGGTTATATAATATATATAAATCAGGATTTGGATGCATCCTTGCAGATGAAATGGGACTTGGAAAATCAATTCAATTAATATATTTAATGAAACTAATAATAAAAGAAAACAAAAATGCAAAATTACTAATAGTTGCCCCAACATCATTAATATATAACTGGAAAAAAGAACTAGATAAATTTTCACCAGATTTAAAATATAAAGTATTCGCCGAAAACAAAACTCAAAGATTAAATAACTTTGAAAACTTAAACGATATAAACATAATAATAACATCATATGGATTAATAAGAAACGATATCGAAGAATATAAAAAAATAAACTTCCATCTAATCGCAATCGATGAAGCTCAAAACATAAAAAATTCAAACACCGGAATATCAAAAGCATTAAAGCAACTAACAAGCGATGTAAAAATAGCCCTAACTGGAACACCAATAGAAAACAGCATATTAGAACTGTGGAGTATATTTGACTTCATCATGCCTGGATATCTCGCCAACAAAGAAAAATTCCAAAACATCTATAGTACAAAAGACATGGAAAATGAAGAAACAATTCAAAGACTAAAAACACAAATAAAATACTTTATATTAAGAAGAAAGAAAAAAGACGTAATAAAAGATCTGCCAGACAAACTAGAAAATAACATCTATATAGAATTAGATCAAAAGCAAAAAGAAATATATGCCGCTGAAGTAAAAAAGACAAAAGAAACACTAGACGAAATGATAAAAAAAGAAGGATTCACAAAATCTAGATTTAAAATCTTACAACTACTTACCAAACTAAGACAAATTTGTATAACACCTTCACTAGTTTTTGAAAACTATAAAGGAAAAAGTTCAAAAATAGAAAACTTACTTAAAATAGTTCAAGAAGAAAAAGAAAATGGACATAAAATGCTTATATTTACAACATACAAAAAAGCCTTAGACCTAATCATACCACAGCTAACTAAAATGGGAATATCATCATATTCCATAGATGGAACCGTATCATCAAAAAAGAGAATGGAACTAGTAGAAAAATTCAATAAAGACAAAACAGATGTATTTATAATCACCCTAAAAGCAGGTGGTACCGGACTTAATCTAACATCCGCCACCGTCGTAATTCACCTAGATCTATGGTGGAATCCACAAGTAGAAAATCAAGCCACAGATAGAGCTCATAGAATAGGTCAAAAAAATACCGTAGAAGTAATAAGATTAATTACAAAAGGAACAATAGAAGAAAGAATACTAGAACTTCAAAACAAAAAGAAAAAACTAGCTCAACTATTAATAGATAATGAATCAACAGACAAAAATAACTTTTCAAAACTATCAGAAAAAGACATCAAAATGCTTCTTTCAATGGATAATGATGACTAAGTCATTGTGATATAATAAAAAAAGAAAGTAGGAATAATATGAACATAGAAGAAATAGTAATTGCCCCAAACTACATAAAAAAGGAAATATTAAAAAAAGCCACACAAGAAAAAGAAATAATAAATCAAAAAATATTAAATAAACAAGAATTTTTAAATAACTACCTTGAAAAACCTAAAAAAGAAAGTTTGTATTTTCTAATGAAAAAACATAATTTAAAATATGCATCCGCTCAAAAATATTTAAAAAACATCCTAATTAAAACAGAAAAAATATTACCTTTTTATGAGGAATTAAAAGAAAATAATTTGCTT
Organism: bacterium; assembly: GCA_963659735.1. Lineage (GTDB taxonomy): Bacteria > Bacillota_I > Bacilli_A > RF39 > UBA660 > Coprosoma. The sequence goes on along the minus strand of CAVKUP010000005.1, from coordinate 16,193 downwards.
GAAGAAAATAAATTATTCAAAGAAAAAATAAAAAAAATAACCGTAATAGACGAAACATTAGACCCATACATACTAAATGAATTAAAAAAATATGAAATAAACATCATAAAAAATAAAAGAGGCAATCTAACTCCAAATGTTCATGAATTTCAATCGCAAAAAGAAGAACTAGTATTCCTCGCTCAAGATATAATAGAAAAACTAAACAAAATAGATATAAATAACATATTTATCTCGGGAATAACAAACGATTACAAAACAGAACTAACAAGAATATTTAATCTATTTAAAATACCATTTAATTTTAATGAATCAAAATCAATTTATAGTTCAGAACAAGTCCAAAATTTTATAAAAGCATTAAAAAAAACAAAAGACCTGCAAATATCATTAGAAAACATAGAAGAAAGTGAGATAAAAAACCAAATAATAGATTTATTAAATAATATATATATTCCTAAAATAGATGAAACATTAATAGAAATAATAATTAATAATCTTAAAACGTTAAAACAAAAAACAAAAATAGTAAAAAATGCAGTTCAAATAATAGACATTGACCAAATAAACGATAAAACAAAGCATTACTACATACTAGGTCTAAACCAAGGAATAATCCCAAAAATATACAAAGATGACGACCTAATAAGCAATAAAGAAAAACAAAACTTAGGCATATTAACCTCATATCAAAAAAATAAAATAGAAAATGAAAAAATAAAATACATAATAAAATCATTTCCTAATATAACACTTTCATACAAACTAAAAGATACATTCAATACATATTATCCATCATTCATAATAAATGACTTAAACTTAAAAATAATAAAAGAACATAACCAAACATTCACATATTCAAATAACTATAACACACTTTCATTAGGAATATACTTAGATAATTACTTCGATTATAATGAAAAAAACGAAAATTTACCTATACTTTATAATACATATCCAAATATAGAATATAAAACATATAAAAATGAATATACAAACATAAACAAAGAAAACTTTAAAAACTATATTGGAAATTCACTCACACTATCATATACAGCTCTTAATAATTATGCACTATGTCCATTCAAATACTACATAAAAAACATCTTAAAACTAGATCCATACGAAGAAACATTTCCAATATTAATTGGAAATCTATTTCACTATTGTCTATCACAAATGTATAACAAAAACTTTGATTTAAAAACATGCTATCAATCATACTTAAAAGACAAAAATCTAAATCCTAAAGAAAAATTCTACCTAAAAAAATTATATAGTGTATTAAAACAAGACATCGAAACAATCAAATGGCAAGAGGAAAAATCAACATATAAAAACCACTTAACCGAAAAATTTATAGAAATAAATAAATCAAACGAAATAAACATAAAATTCAAAGGAATAATCGACAAAATAAACTATGATGAAAAAAACACCATCATCATAGATTATAAAACAGGTACAATAAATCAAACCTTAGATAACATAAACTATGGACTAAACATGCAACTACCTACCTACATATACCTAATAAGAAAAGGCCTAGGCGAAAAATATCAAGTAAATGGGTTTTACCTTCAAAAAATATTAAACAAAACATCAACAGATAGTACTAACCCAGAAAAAGAAACAAAATCAAACCTAAAACTAATTGGTTATACAATAAATGATGAAAATATAATCCAAAACATCGACTCAACATATGAAAATAGTGAAATAATAAGTGGCATGAAAAAAACACAAAAAGGATTTTATACATACACAAAATTAATAGAAAAAGATCAAATAGATAAATTAGTAAACATCGTAGATGAAAACATCGAAAAAGCCATAAATAACATATTAAATACAAACTTTAAAATAAATCCAAAACGTATAAATAATAAAAACATAAGTTGCCAAAATTGCACATTTAAAGACCTATGCTTTGTAAAAGAAGAAAATATAAAAGACCTAAAAGAAACAAAATTTAAAGAAATAATAGAAGGTGATAAAAATGCCTAAATGGACAAAAGAACAAAGTGATGCCATAAACAAATCTGGAAGCAACATAATCGTATCTGCTGGAGCCGGTAGTGGTAAAACAGCCGTACTTTCAGAAAGAGTAATAACAAAACTAAAACAAAACATAGACATAGAAAACCTTCTTGTACTAACATTCACAAACGCCGCCGCAGCCGAAATGAAAGAAAGAATAAGAAATAAAATAATCAAAGAAAATTTAAATAATCAATTAGAAAAAGTAGATACAGCCGACATAACAACCTTTGATGCTTATGCACTTTCCTTAGTAAAAAAATATAGTCATCTATTAAACATATCACCAGATATATCTATAGTAGATGCTAGTATCATGAAAATAGAAAAAAAACACATAATAGATGAAATATTTGATAACTACTATGAAAACAAAGACGAAAAATTTTTAAAATTTATCGACGAATTTACCTTAAAAGATGATGAAAACATAAAAAAGGAAATCTTAAAATTAAATGAAAACCTAGATAATATATATAATAAAACAAACTACTTAACAAACTACATTAATAATTATTATAGTGAAAATAAAATAAATGAGTATATTAATGAATACCAAAAATTAATAAAAGAAAAACAAAACGAAATAAAATGCCTCATAAAATCGCTTAGTTTCTACATTGAAGGAGATTATCTAGAAAAAATAGAAACTACATTAAATAATCTGTTATCATCAAATACCTATGATGAAATAAAACAAACAATTCCGCCCAAACTCCCACCTCTGCCACGTAACAGTGCCGAAGAAGCAAAAGAAATCAAAACAAACCTTTCAAACACAGTCAAAGAATTAATAGAACTAGTTAAATATGAAAGTGAAGAAGAAATAAAAGAAAGCCTATATAAAACAAAAGATAATGTAGAAATAATTATTCAAATCATTCTAAAATTAGATGAAAAAACAAAAAAATTTAAATATGAAAAAAACGCATTTGAATTCATAGATATATCATCACTTGCCATTAATTTACTAGAAAACAATAAAGATATTCGAAATGAATTAAAAGAAAAATATCAAGAAATACTAATAGATGAATATCAAGATACCAATGATATCCAAGAAAAATTCATATCATACATCGAAAAAAACAACGTATACATGGTGGGCGATATAAAACAATCAATCTACCGTTTTAGAAACGCGAACCCTTCATTATTCAAAAATAAATATGAAAAATATTCCAAAAACGAAAACGGAATAAAAATAGACTTAAATAAAAACTTTAGATCAAGATCTACCGTATTAAACAATATAAATAATATGTTTAATCAAATAATGGATGTATCACTAGGTGGTGCCGATTACATAGCCTCACATCAAATGATATTTGGAAACACATCATATAATGAAATAAACAAAGAAAACTATGACATGGAAATTCTTAATTACAAAAAAGATAAAGAAAAACCATACACCAAAGAAGAAATAGAAATATTTACCGTTGCTAACGACATAAAACAAAAAATCGGAAAATACGAAATAATGGATAAAAACACAGGTGAAAAAAAACTATTAGAATATAAAGATATAGCCATATTAATAGATAGATCAACTACATTTGAACTATACAAAAAAATATTTGAATACCTAAACATTCCATTAACAATCTATCGTGATAAAGCTATTAATACATCAGATGAAATAGTTTTATTAAAACACATATACAATCTAATATTAAAAGAAACAAAAGACCAAGAATTTATCTATTCCTTCACCTCGCTAGCTCGTAGTTATCTATTTGAAATAAACGATAATGAAATATTCCAAATGATAAAATCAAAAAAATTTGAAAATAGTGAAATATACCACAAATGTAAAAAATTAAAAGAAAACATAAACGAAAAAACAAACGAACAACTAATAAATGAAATAATAGAATCATTTGACATATATATGAAAATGATTAAAGCAGGAAACATAAACCAAAGAATAACAGTAATAGACTCCATAATCTCCATCGCTCAAAACTGTGATAAACTAGGTTATCAAATAAATGAATTTTATGATTATCTAACTGAAGTATTAGAAACAAAACTAGATATAAAACTTTCACTTAATAAAGATAATTCAAACTCAGTAAAAATAATGACAATTCATGCATCAAAAGGGCTAGAATTTCCAATATGCTACTTCACATCACTAGAAAAAAAATTCAATATATCAGATTTAAAAAATCTATTTTACTTTCAAAAAGAATATGGACTTATAATTCCATATTATGATGAAAATATAAAATCAACAATCTTAAAAACACTACTAAAAAATAAGTATATGAAAGAAGAAATTTCTGAAAGACTAAGATTATTTTATGTCGCCCTAACAAGAGCTAGAGAAAAAATTATATTAATATCATCAATGGAAAATCCATTAGTATATAAAGAAAATGGAATAATATCAGATGATATTAGATTAAAATACATATCATTTCAAAGCATTTTAAATTCAATCTATCAATCATTAGAAAAATATATAAAAGATGTTAATATAGAAAAATTAAATCTAACAAAAGCTTATAATTTATCAAAAACTGGTGAATATAAAGAAAAAACAAACGAAAAACTAAATATAAAAGAATTAAACATAAAAAAAGAAATAATAAATCAAAATCATTTCTCAAAACAATCTCATAAGCTGTATAACAAAGAAGAAAAACAAAACATAGAATTTGGTTTAAAAATGCATAGTATATTTGAAAACATAGACTTTAAAAATCCAAACTTTGAAGGTTTAACTAATTACGAAAAGAATAAGGTTAAATCATTCATAGACTCTGGTATATTAAACGACACACAAAAAATATACAAAGAATATGAATTTATATATGAAGATAAAGAAGAATATCATGGAATAATAGACTTGCTTTTAATAAAAGAAAATGAAAATATAATCGTAGATTATAAACTTAAAAACATAAAAGATGAAGCATATATAAATCAATTAAAAGGCTATAAAAAATACATCGAAAGTATAAATAAAAAACCAACTAAAATATATCTATATTCAATAATAGACGAAACATTAAAACAAATAAATTAGGTTCAAAAAGAACCTTTTCTATTTGAAATTATTAAAAATTATAGTATAATACCTATGAAAAAAAGGTGATCAAAATGAAATTAATTGTAGGACTTGGAAACCCAGGAAAAGAATATGAAAACACAAGACATAATGCAGGATTTAAATTTATAGATAAATTTGCTGAATCAAAAAACATAGAATTTACCAAAGAAAAATTCAAAGGATTATATTGCGAATTTATACAAAATGATGAAAAAATAATATTATTAAAACCACAAAAATATATGAACCTATCTGGTGAAGTAGTAAATGACTTTTGTAAATTTTATAAAATTGAACCTAAAGATATATTAATAATATGTGATGACCTAGATACACCACTTGGAAAAATAAAATTAAAATATAAAGGTTCTCCTGCTGGTCATAACGGATTAAAAAACATCGAAAATCATCTAAAAACAAACCAATATAAAAGAATAAAAATAGGAATTTCTAAAGTTGGCACAAATGATAAAATAGACTACGTAATAGGAAAAATGCCCAAAGATGAATTAAATAAATTGAATCAAATAACCGATGAAGCACCACAAATATTAAATGATTATCTTAAAATGTCATTTGATAATTTAATGAACAAATATAATAGGAGGTAATAACTTGAGTTTTTTAGATAACATATTTAAAAAATCTGCTCATGAGTTAATTGGACTTAATAGTGAACTAAAAAGTATATATATATTAAATAAGTTTAAAAAAGAAAATAAATCAGTACTAATAGTAACATCAAACCTGCATGATTCTGAGCACATATATAATTCACTTATTAACCATACCGACAAAGTATGGCTTTTCCCCATGGATGACTTCATCACATCAGTTGCCATAGCATCATCACCAGAACTTAAAACAACAAGATTAGAAACAATGAATAACATAATAAAATCATCACCATCAATAGTTATAACAAACTTAATGGGCTATTTAAGATATCTTCCAGATAAAAACCTGTTTAAAAAAAGTAATATCACATTAAAAAAAGGTCAAGAATATAAAATAAATGAATTAGTAGAAAAACTTTTTGCCTTAGGCTATAAAAAAGAAACAACCGTAAATATGACAGGCGAATTAGCGTCCCGTGGTTTTGTATTAGATATATTTCCCATAAATGAAGAAAATCCAGTACGTATAGAATTCTGGGGTGATGAAATAGACAGTATAAAAACATTTAATATAAATACCCAACTTACAGCAAATAAAATAAATGAAATAACTATATATCCAAACACAGAAACCATATTAAATGAATACACCTTTAATGCCAAGCACGAAGCGTTAAAACAAGAAAAAGGTGTAACAAACATAAAAGGTTACCTTGATAACCCTGAGATAATATTTGATAACTATCACAATCTGTTAACCAACTATGAACTTTTAATAGACGAAATAGATAACTATAACAAAAGTATAAATCAAAATACTAAGTATATGTTTAAATTCGATGAAATAAAAGTAACAAATCCAATATATTTTGAACAATTAGATGAAATATCATCAAACATAAAAGATAAAATAGTATATAAAAAAGTAAATATCGAACCATTTCCAAAAGAAGCAAAAACCATAAATAAAAGATTAGATGATTACATAAAATCAAGCAAAACAGTTATTATCTGTCTTACAACAAGATATCAAGTAAACAAACTATTAGAATACCTAGAAAATGATAAAATAACATATACAAATGAAAATGAAATATTTGAAAATAAAATAAACATCATAACAAAAAAACTGTCTCAAGGTTTTCAAACAGAACAATACTGTGTAATAACCGAAACAGAACTATATGGAAAAAAATCAGAAACAAATTACAAAACAAAATTTAAATATGGAACAAGAATAAATGACATAACAAAACTAAATATTGGAGATTATGTAGTTCACGGAACCCATGGAATTGGAAGATATACTGGACTAAAAACAATAATAAAAAACGGATTAAAAAAAGATTACCTAACAATAATATATAAAGATGATGATAAATTATATATACCTGTTGAAAAAATAGACCTAATAACAAAATATTCATCTAAAGAAGGCCTCCCGCCTAAACTAAACAAACTAGGAAGCTCCGATTGGCAAAAAACAAAAGCTAAAGCTAGAAAACATGCCGAAGACATAGCTGAAGACCTATTAAAAATGTATGCCATAAGAGAATCAAAAATAGGTTACACCTTTGAAAAAGATGGCAAAGAACAATTAGAATTTGAAAAAGAATTTAAATACACAGAAACCCCTGATCAACTAAGAGTAACCGAAGAAATAAAAAAAGATATGGAAATGTCAAAACCAATGGATAGATTACTATGTGGTGATGTCGGATATGGTAAAACCGAAGTTGCCTTTAGAGCCATATTTAAAGCAATAATATCAGGAAAACAAGCTGCTATACTATGTCCAACAACAATCCTATCTGACCAGCACTACAAAAATGCCTTAGAACGTTTTAAAAGCTTTCCAATAAAAGTTGCCATATTAAATAGATTCGTATCAACTAAAAAAATAAAAGAAACAAAAGAAGAATTAGAAAAAGGAACCATAGATTTGCTTATTGGAACCCATAGAATATTAAGTGATGACATAAAATTCAAAGACCTAGGATTATTAGTAATAGACGAAGAACAAAGATTTGGAGTTAAACATAAAGAAAAAATAAAACAATATAAAAACAATATTGACGTATTAACTTTATCAGCTACACCAATACCAAGAACTCTGCAAATGTCAATGGTTGGAATAAGAAGCTTATCTTTAATAGAAACACCACCAAAAGACAGATTTCCAATTCAAACTTACGTTTTACCTGAAAATGAGCACATAATAAAAGATGCTATTTTAAAAGAACTGGCTCGAAACGGTCAAACATTTATTTTATATAATAATGTTCAAAATATAGAAAGTAAAAAATCAGAATTACAAAAATTAATTCCAGATGCCAAAATAGCTATAGCTCATGGACAAATGACAAAAGAAAATTTAGAAAACGTCATGATGGACTTCATAAATAAAAAATATGATGTTCTTTTATGCACAACAATCATTGAAACAGGAATAGACATAGAAGCCGCAAACACTCTAATAATAATAGATGCCGATCATTTTGGACTATCACAACTTTACCAAATAAGAGGAAGAATAGGTAGAAGTAACAAAATAGCATACTGTTATTTAATGTATGATAACAAAAAAATACTATCAGAAATAGCAACAAAAAGATTAAAAGTAATAAAAGACTTTACCGAATTAGGTAGTGGTTTTGCCATTGCCATGCGTGATTTATCAATAAGAGGAGCAGGAGACCTACTAGGTAGCCAGCAAGCAGGATACATAGATAGCATAGGAATAGAACTATTTATGCAAATGGTAAATGAAGAAGTAAATAAACTTCAAGGAAAAGAAATAGTAAATAATGAATCAAAAGATAAAATGCCATTAATTGATGTAGAAACATCAATCGATGACAATTATGTGTCTGACGAAGATTTAAAAATAGAAATTCATAAAAAAATAGGAACCATAAATTCAATTAAATCATTACAAAACGTCAAAACAGAATTAGAAGATAGATTTGGAAAACTATCAGAAAATTTAATCATATATATGCACGAAGAATTATTTGAAAAATATGCCGAAAAATTAAATATAAATCAAATAAAACAAAATAAAAATTCAATTGAAATCACACTAAGTAAAGAATTAACAAAGCAAATAGATGGAGAAAAATTATTCTATGAAGCTTCATCATTAACAAGAATGTTTCGCTTCAGCATGAAATTAAATAAACTAACAATAACATTAGATACCATAAAATTAGATAAGCATTTTATATATTATCTTTTAGATTTAATGAAAATTATAGAAAATAGCAAAAAGGAGGTGCACAAATGAGAAATCCACAATATAATAAATCAGTAAATATTGATATAAATAAAAGCCTAGAAATAAAATATCAAAAATATCAACCTTATAGACAAACAAAATTATTTACAAATAATATAAAAATTGCTTTATTTACATCCGCATCTTCACTTGCTCTTTCGCAAATATTTAAAGAACAATCTCCAATTTGTTATGCCATATTTACTACTTCCTTAAGTTATTCATTAATTAAATTACATATAAACAAAAATTCAAAAAAGCATAATAAAAAAATGATACTAAAATAAATTGATATTTTAACAAAAATTAATAAAAAAATATTTTCCCGATACACTTAAATTGGTGATAATATGACTTATGATGTGATTATAATAGGAGCAGGACCTGCTGGACTTTTTTCCGCATATGAACTAATAGAAAATAATAAAAATCTAAAAATATTACTAATAGATGAAGGCCGTTATGCGTCTACCAGATTTTGTCCAATGACAAAAACAGGAAAATGTGCTAATTGTACACCATGCCAAATTTTATCAGGTTACGGTGGAGCTGGTACATTTTCTGATGGGAAACTAAACTTTATACCTAAACTAGGCAAAAGTGATCTATTTAAATACATGGATGAAAATGAAGCAAACAAATTAATAGATGACTGTGAAAAAATATTTAATAAATTTGAAATGGATAGTGAAATATATCCATCAAACATTGAAGAAGCAGTAAAAATAAAAAGTAAGTAGCCTTAACAGGAGCCCGCCCTTTATTAATAAAACAAAAACATATAACGATGAAATAAGAACATTCTGTACAAACCCAGGAGGATTCGTAGCCAAAGAAAATTACTATGGATATATATGTGTAAATGGTCATGCTCTAAAAGATGTTAAATCCAACAATAGTAACTTCGCATTCATATCAAAAGTAAATCTAACCCAGCCTGTAACAAACACAAGAGAATATGGTGAAAGTATAGCCCATATTGCCATGTTTTAGGCGAGGGAAAACCAATAATCCAAACATTAAAAGATTTAAAACAAAGAAGAAGAAGTGAATGGCATAGAATAATAACAAATATCATTGAAGGATTAGATAAACTAAACGAAATAATACCTGGAGTAAATAATGGTGAAACATTACTATACGGACCAGAAATAAAATTTTTTAGTAATGAAATAGAAACAAACAATAAATTTAAATTAAATGACTATGATATTTATTTCATAGGAGATGGCACTGGTAAAGCCAGTAATATAGTTACAGCCGCTGCAACAGGATTAGTGACTGCACGAGATATACTGCAAAACGGAAAGAAAAGTTTAAACATTTAAAAACAAGTAATTTGTCGAAAATATTACTTGCTTTTTTGATATGTGATATTTTTAAAAAACCAAAACTATGACTAAAGAAGAAATTTAAACTAAAAAAATTAATTCACCTGAAGAAATAGAATATTTACTTAAGAAATTAATTAACTAAAAAATAAAAAACAATCCATATTTTAAAATATGTTATTGAAAAATTACAAAATGATAAAGATGTTTTAAATATTTTAAACAATAAAGATGACAATTTTAGTATATTATATATGAACAAATTGTTAACGAACTAAATGAAAGAATTGATTTAGAAAAAAGAAAAGAGCAACTTGAAAATGAAAAAAATAAATCAGATGAAAAAACAGTGGTGGAAATAAAAATTAAAACAATATGATATTAAAGTTTTAAAGGAAGTCTTAAATAAAAAAAATAGTCTTCCCTAACTACACCTAAATTATACCATATTTACCCTTAAAATTCAAGGCTTGTAATACATTGAACAAAAATTTATAATCAAGATGAAGGAGGAGTAGTATGGAATTAATACAAAATTTGAAAAAAGTATGGAAATATGCAAAAAATCAAAAAATACAATTTATTATTTACACATTTTTAAATCTAGCAACTTCTATAATAAGAATTATAATTCCAATATTAAGTGCTAAATTAGTAGTGCAAATTACTGATAAAGTATATGAACAAATATTTTTAATGGCTTTAGCAATATTTTTATTCTATATGTTAAATAACACATTTAATTTAATTAGTTTATATTGTCAGCGTTATATCTACCAAATGATTTCAAGACAATTACAAAGAAATTTAGGAAAAGAAATGCTTAAACTGGAAAACAAAAGTTTAGATAGTAACTCATCAGGTACATTTATACAAAGACTAACAAGTGATACCGCAAACATATCTGAAGTATTAAATGATTCTGGTAGTTATATAGCATATATTATTGAAGACATTGGAGTATATATATCAATACTATATATTAATTTCTATATATTCATATACTATGTAATAGGTACCATTCTAATATCACTTTTTATATCATACCAAACAAAAATATATTCTAAAAAAGAAAAACAATTTAAAAAAGAAGAAGACAAAGTTGCAGGTATGACAGGAGAAATTGTAAGGGGTGCCAGAGATATAAAAATGCTTAATGCTGAAAAAACCTTTTTAGAAGTTTTAGATAAAAAAATAATTAATATAAATAGCTTGCGTTATAAAATGGAAACAAGTAATGATAATTATAGAGCTTTATGGTATGCTTTATATTACTTATTAAAATTTGTCTTAATTTTATTAATAATTTACTTCTTAAAAAATCAAACTTTAGAAACAGCTATGGCATTAGTTATATACAACTATTCGGATAAATTTGCTAACCTAGGTTTCGATTTAGATTATTTAATGTCCTGTATTAGAAAATTTAATCTATCATCAGAAAGAGTATTTTCAATAATAGAAGGTAATGAATTTAAAAAAGAAAAATTCGGAAATAAACACCTAGAAAAAGTAGAAGGTAATTTCGAATTTAAAAATGTTTCATTTGGATATAATGAAAAACAAATATTAAATAATTTAAATTTCAAAATAAATGCGAATGAAACAGTGGCTTTCGTCGGAAAATCAGGAACCGGAAAAAGTACCATATTTAGCTTACTTGATAAAATGTATGAAGTAAATAAAGGAGAAATATTAATTGATGGAATAAACATTAGTGAACTAGATAAAGATAGCATTAGAGGAAACATAACAATAATAAATCAAAATCCATATATATTTAATTTGTCAATAAGAGAAAATTTAAGTTTAGTAAAAGAAAACTTAACCGAGGAAGAAATGATAGAAACTTGTAAAACAGCCTGTTTAGATGAATTTATAAACACCTTACCAAATAAATATGACACCATAGTAGGCGAAGGTGGCATAACATTATCAGGCGGACAAAAACAAAGATTAGCCATAGCCAGAGCCCTAGTTCAAAAAACAGAAATAATATTGTTTGATGAAGCAACTAGTAGCCTAGATAATGAAACACAATATAAAATACAAAAAGCAATTCAAAATATGCAAGGAGAGTATACAATATTAATCATAGCTCATAGATTATCCACAATAATAAATTCTGACAGAATACTATTCTTAAACGAAGGAAAAGTAGAAGCCGAAGGAACACATGAAGAGTTATTAAAAACAAATGAAAACTATAAGCATTTATATGAAAGTGAATTAAAAACAAAATAAATTTATAATTACTCTATTTAGAGCAAATCAATTCAAGAAAAATTTGACAAAATTATATAGACTCCAACGAATTAAAGGGTGGTGGAAGACATAGATAAAAAAGAGGTGTATTATGATAGATAACAATGATAAAAAAGAACATGGAACTCCTAATAGAGGTGTTTTAAAAAATTTAAAATCAACTTATAAATATGCAAGAAATGGTAAAAAATATCTATTTTTATTCTTACTTATAAATATAGTTATGGTGATAATATCAGTTATAATGCCAGTCATTGCAGCTAAAAGATTAGTAGTATTGACAAGTAGTTTATTTGATAAATTATTAGGGTTAATTCTTTTAGTATTTGTAATTGAAATTTTTAGAAATATAACTAGATACATTTATAATTATGTTTATAATAAGTTTTACTATGATGTTAGAAGAAACTTACAGATTGAATTAGCTCGTGAAACCTTAAAACTAACACAAGAAGAATTAAATACTAATTCAAGTGGTATTTTTATTGAAAGAATTAATAATGATACTGATAGTTTAACTGATATTTTTACAACTTTAATAGATTATTTAATAAGTATTATAGGAAATATTGGAGTTTTAATAGCGGTATTTTTTATAAATATATATATTGGGATTGCTTATGTTTTATTTATAGCGATTATAGTTTTATATAATAAGTATTCTAGTAATATAAATTATAAGAATAGAAGAGAATGGAAGAAAAGTAGAGAAAAAACTGGTGGGTTTATATCTGAAATTGTAAGAGGAGTTAAAGATATTAAAATATTAGATGCAGAAGAATCTTTTTTGAAAAAAGCTAATATGAATTTGGAGAAGACTAATAAGGTATCTTATAAATATCAAAGAACAAAAGCTAAACTTCGTTTGTTTGGTGGATCAATTAGAGATTTATCAGATTTAGGTATAAATATTTTAATATATTTATCTTTAGTATCTGGTGGATTAAGTATTGAATCAGCTATAGTAATATATAATTATCAGAGTCGATTAACTTGGACTGCAGATTGGATTGAACAGATTTATGAAATTATAAAACAATTTAACTTAGCGGCTAATAGAATATTTGGAATACTTGAAGAAGAAGAGTTTAAAAAAGAAAAATTTGGTACAAAAAAATTAGAAAACTTTGATGGTAATATTGAGTTTAAAAATGTTTATTTTTCATATGAAGATGATATTCCAATATTGAAAGGCTTAAATTTAAAAATAAATGCTAATGAAACAGTTGGTTTTGTAGGAGCAAGTGGAGCAGGTAAGAGTACTATATTTAATTTAATAAGTGCTTTAAATAAAATTAAGGCTGGGCAAATATTGTTTGATGGTGTTAGTATTGATGAACTTGATAAAGCTTCTATTCGTGGTAATTTGTCAGTAATAAGTCAAAATGCTTATATTTTTAACATGAGTATTTTAGATAATTTAAAAATAGTTAAAATGGATTCGACAATTGAAGAAATAAAAGAAGCATGTCATTTGGCTTGCTTAGATGAGTTTATTGAATCATTACCAGATAAGTATGATACAATTGTTGGAGAAGGTGGAATTACTTTATCAGGTGGTCAAAAACAAAGATTAGCGATAGCTCGTGCATTATTATTAAAAACAGAAATATTATTATTTGATGAAGCAACTAGTGCACTTGATAATGAAACTCAAACTAAAATACAAGAAGCTATTAGTAACTTAAAGGGAGAATATACTATTTTAATAATTGCACATCGTCTTTCAACTGTAATTGATTCTGATAAGATTTATGTTATTGATGATGGTAGGGTAGAAGCAGTTGGAAATCATGATTATTTAATTAAAAATAGTAAAGTATATAGTAAGTTATATAAAAAAGAATCAAAACAGGCAAATAAATAAGATCATGGAGAATAATATGGGTGAAAAATATAAGGTGATATTAGATACTGATACCAAGAATGAAGCAGACGATTTATTCGCACTAGCATATCTATTAAAAGCTAAAGATGTGTTTGATGTACAGGCTATAACGATTACGCCATTTAAACATTCTAAATGAAATAAGACTGTTGGTGAAAGTATAGAAGCTAGTTATGAATAGTAGAGTAGATTTAACTATTATGCCATGTTCACCAATTATATCTAATTTAATGACTTCTATTTATGAATTAGAAGCAGAGATTGGTAATAAAAACAAATTATGTGATTATTTGTGCTATAAATTTTATAATCGTTATTGGGGTCCTCATAAAAGGGGCTGTAATGAAATAAAGTAATTTCATTGCAGCTTCTTTTTATTTTTAAAAAAACTAAAAAGCGTTGGAAAACTTAATTTCTAACGCTATTTTGTGATACAATCTAATTGTCGAAAGAAGTTGTATCACATGGATCATTTTAACACAATAAGGCCTTTTTTCATAGTCCCCTCATTAGAGGTCTATGAGGAATTTGAAAAAATAGATAAATTTTTACTTATTTTAAATAAAAGTGGAATAGGAATTTTAATAGCAAAAGAGCAAAATAGGTTTGGTAGATCAGGATATAATCCTTTTAATTTAGTTGCCACAATAATTTATTGCTTTTCACAAATTAGAAGTAGTTTAAGAGAAATAGAACAATTATGTAAAGTATGATTTACGAATAATATATTTAATGCAGCAAGAGCAACCAAGCCACAATGTAATAAAGGAATGTATTAATAAATATATCTTGCCACATCATTATGAAATATTTGTAAGAATAACTAAAACAATCATATCCGAATTTAATTTGGATATAAGTAATCAGTATTTAGATGGAACGAAAATAGAAGCCAATGCAAATAAATATAAATTTGTTTGGAAACCAAGTACTTTTCATAAAAGATTAGATGTCAAAATAAAAGATTTACTAGCGTCAATTGAAATAGAAATTACTGATAAGCACTTAATTAAAAGCGATAAATTGAATGAGTTTATTAAGAATTATATCATTAATGAGAAAATAGATATAAATTCAATACCTTTTGGAAAGTGTAGAACCTTGAATCAGTGCAGGAAATAGTGTATATTTATAATGGGTGATAAATATGGTAATAACAATTAAAGAAGAAGGCTCAAGATTTGGAGCGCGTGTTGGAGCAATTATCTATAATGAAGAAAAAACAAAAGTTCTTTTAGAAAATCAAGATAATGGAAGATATATGTTCCCTGGCGGTAGAATTGATGTTCACGAAGATAGTAATACTGCGATAGGTCGTGAATTAAAAGAAGAATTGGATTTGGAAACAGAACCAAAATTAAAGTATATAGTGGAAATGTTTTTAGATTCTCCAAAGACAAAATATCATGAAATCGGTTTATATTATTTATTAACTATTTCTGAAGATAAAGTTGCAAATAATTTTCATTCTTTAGATGGTGATGGTATATTTGAATGGGTTTCAATATCAGAGATAGAAAACTATAAAATTTTAGCAAAGCCAATAAAAAATAAGGTTGTTAATAATCAAATTGTTGATGATAAATTAGAGCATTTAATTTATAGGGAATATTAATTATATTAAAATTCGATAAACCAAAAGTATAAACGGACTATTGGGGTTCTTTGTCAAATAGTGTTGGTGAACAATAAATTTGATAAATGAATTGATATT
>CAVKUP010000004.1:0-46250 GCA_963659735.1 bacterium | reverse complement strand
AATATTAGGCATTAAGTTTGAGATTGTTAAATGAAAGATATAAATGATATAATATAAGTAGAGAACGAATGGTATCATGATAACAATGTGTTCAATTTGTGTGCAAAAATTAAAAAACGTATAGTTCTATATATACTATATGTATGACATAATACCAATACCGTTCAGACCCATTTTCCCTTGAAATATATATATAATACTATATATATTTCATAGTATCATATATACTGAAAAAGGACGAACTTGTGGTTCGGGGAAAAAATATAAGAATTGCTGTGGAAAGTAGCATAAAATAACGGAAAACTAATAATTATAAAAATTATAAATTGGTTCGAGTTTTATAACTTGTTCACAAAAAATTAAAATTATGTAATAAAATAAAGGTTCTTTGTCAAATAGTGTTGGTGAACAATAAATTTGATAAAGAACCATTAAATTAAGTAAAAGAAGAAAAAAGTATTTTGTAATTAAAACGAAAACTTTTCTTCTTTTTAATATATGCAAAAAAGATTTTTGCAAAAATTACAAAAATTGAATAAGAAATCTCTAATTATGGTGTATAATCTTAAGCTTGACATATAAAAACCTCGTTTCCATGTCCAAGAAACGTGGTTCATATCAAATTGAAGTTATTTTTTTCTGCCTAAAATTTTATCTATTGAAAAATCTTTATATATAAATGATAAACTAAAGATAAAAGTAGTTGGTATCAAGTTTCTTGCATTTTCATAGTGTGCATATCCAGAAGCACTGGTATTTAAAATTTTAGCTATATCTTCTTGTGTCAAATTATTTTGCTTTCTTATAATCCTAAGATTTTTCCCAATTAATTTCAAATCAATATTCAATGGAAGATAAAACTCATTTTTAGCTTTTAATCCAAAAAGATAATCTAAACTAAAATTGTATTTATTTGCGTATTTAATTAAATGTTTTAATGGAATTGTATCTTTCCCAATTTCCCAGCCAGAAATTGTAGAGGATGTGACATTAAAAAAGCTAGTAAGATCTTTTTGTTTTAAATCTAGTGATTCACGTGAATATCTAAAATTTTTTACAATCATACATTATCCCACCTTGTATAATATTTTTTCAAAAATATGGGAAAATATACATTTTATGGAGAAATGTATACTTTTGTGGGGAAATATACAAAAAATGTGATATACTAATATATAGTAGAGAGGAGTGAGTATTGATATGTTTTGCCCTAAATGTGGTAATCATGTTGAAAATGGGACCAAATATTGTAATAAGTGTGGTTCATTTTTAGGTGAACCCATTAACAATATGTCTATACAACCACCATTAGAACAAAACAACGGAATAAATAATTCGAATCAATATCCACCTCATATAATCCCTAATGTTAATCAAAATGGTGACACGGTTGGTAAAATCAATAATAACAAAATGGTATTTATAGGAGTTGGAAGTGGCGTAGGTTTATTAGTAGTTATTGTTTTAATGGTAGCGTTGTTTAGTAATGGTAAGTCTAATTATTATTTTTCTTCTTCTGAAAATTATGATAATGAAAATGACACAGCAAGTATTGAGAAGAAAGAGAAAAATAATACCAAAAAGGGAAAATACCAAACAGTTATAATCACGGATAATACGTATAGTGGTATAAAAATTAGCAATAATAGTGATGCATATAAATTGATTGAAAAAGATTCTGTTTCACAAAAAAATCAATGTCCAGCAGAAATAAAAAAAGTGGAAGATGAAATAATAGAAAAATACAATATTACAGCTGTTAATCTATGTGAAATGGATGTAGATTTTGCAAGGGAACTAGAAAATGTATTTGAGGTTATATATAGAGATTATCCGAGTGCTAGAGGTCATATTACAAATTTAACTTTGAGAAATACTAATATGCTATCAGAGAGTGGTGTAATTGCAGCATTTATGCCAGTGTTTAATTTTGCAACATCTGATTCTGATTCTTCATATCCATGGGTTATCAAAACACAAGTTTTATTAAGCAGTCAGTATTTTTTGAATAAAAGTAAACTTGAATCAAGTACAAAAGATGGATCATCATCAGGACATTTTCCGCCAAATTCAACAATATATTCTCCAGTTGCACATGAACTGGGTCATTATTTATCTTTTTTAGCAATGATGAATTACTATAAAATGAATTCAATATTACTAATTAACAATAATAGTGCTGATACATTTTATAAATTGTATTCTGATTTTGGAGAGGGAAATTATTCTTTATCCATGATTAAAGAGGCTTATGAAAATTATAAAAAGGATACTAATACATCAATGAGTTTAGATGAGTGGAGAGGTACTATTTCAAAGTATGCTTTAGCTAAAGATAATAGTGGAGAATATATTTATGATGAAACAATTGCTGAAGCATTTCATGATGTATATTTAAATAATGATAATGCTAAAGATGCAAGTAAGTACATTGTAAAAGTGTTGAAAGAAAAGTTAGGAAGTTAAGGTGATGTTATGAAAAAGAAAATAATAATTGGAACAATTACATTTTTAACATTTACTGCTTCTATATATGCTTTAACAAATGGATTTAATTTTGATTCAGAAAAACTAACTTTTTCTGCTAATAGTAAAAAGGATAATATTGTTAATAGTTTTAAAAGTGAATATAATTTGTCAACTTCAATATCCTCTGGTAACGAAGAAACAAAAAAAACAATTATAAAGTTATCAAAAAAGACTACTAGTTTATTGTTGGGTGATATTAATTCGAAGGATGAAACAAGCGAACACTATTATAATAGACACAAAGAATATCGAGAACTAGCTGCTTATAATTACTTTCCAAAGGACTCTAATTCTAGCAGTGGTTATGATGAAAGTATAGAAAATTATAGATATGTTATAGCGTCAGAATTAGCCATTCCTCAATTATTTAATTCATTTAATGAATTGGGAATAATTTATAATACTTACGGAGATATAAGAGTTACGTTAAATGGTAATCTTGCTATAAGTATGGTTTTACTTCCAAATGTAAAAATAAAAGAAGAAAATAAAGAAAATCCAGAAAAGTATGATTTAAAAGAAGAAAATTTAGTAATATATTATTATTTTATCAAAATAGATGAAACTTATAGGTTATGTTATTTGTATGGTGAGTATGGAGATACGGTTCAAGAATATTTTAATGAATTAGAAAGTAGTGAAACAAAAGATACTAAAGCTATATCAACATCTTATCAATCAAATTTATCTACTTTGTATAATTTTGATAAGTTAAATTCAATAACTGATGATAAAATAAATCAAATTTACAATCAAAATATAAATAATTTAGTATATTTAAGTAGTTATTATAATACGAGTGTAGTTAATAACGCTAATGGATTCTTTATTGGTAGTGGTGTTGTTATTACAACTTGGAACTTTTTAGAAAAAGCATTAATAGAAGCTCAATATATTTCGGTGCGAGATAGTAATTCAAATGTATATGAGATAGATGGAATTATAACTGCTAATCCAGAAACTGATGTTGTATTAATAAAACTTAAAAATAAAACTGAAAACACTATAAATTTATCAAATTCGGCAGAATTAAAAACAGAAGATCCATTAATAACAATAAGTAGCAAATCAGGTGTTTCTTACATTATACAAAAAGGAATTGTTATTTCTAATGATGGATATATACAAAGTTCAATACCTTTATCAAATAATGATGAAGGAAGTCCACTTTTAAATAGCGAAGGACAAGTTGTTGGCATGAATACATCAAAATCAACAAATGCAAGTATTTCAACGGCAATAAATTCTGAGGTATTAAAAGAAGCAAAAGAAAAATTCGATAATATTGATTTTGATTCTATCCAAACAATATCTTTTGAAAAGTTAAAAGAAGATTATTATTATTTAAAATATAATAATGAAAATGTAATAAATGCTATACCAAAAAGAGTATGGAAAACGTATTCAAAAATTGGAGATATAGAAAATAATATAAAATTAGAATTAGTAAAGGCGAATTATGATAAAGGCGTTGTCAGTTTAAGATATAAGAATAAGATTTCAGATTATATTAGTGGTATGCAACTAGCTGCTTCATATAAAGAACAATTAGTTAAAGATGGATATCAAGAAATACTCAATAGTAGTTCAAAATGTATTTATCAAAATAAAAAATATCAAATAATTATAATGAATGAGTTTGATTATTTAATTGTAGTGATGGTGAAATTATGAAAGAGAAATTATATGATATTTATAAAAAATATAAAATTGCAATAATTATAGCTTTAGCGATAGTATTGGTTGGAATTTTATGTTTAGTCTTATTTAATGTATTAAAATCAAATTCAAAGCTTATTGTTTTAGATGAAAAAAATTATAGTTTGAAATATGACAACAGTTGGAAAATAAAAGAAAAAAAAGATAATTATGTAAGTTTAAATCATAAATCTAGTAAAAGTTTATTAAAAATAGAAGTTATTGACCTTGATAAAGAATACAAATATTCTGATATTGATGACTTAATAGATGAAATTGTTTATAACATTGGTGAGCAGAATAAAACATACAAATTGATTTCAAAACAAAAAGATATTTTTACTAAATATGAATTTAAAGGGTATAAACTGTTATATGAAACGAAAACAGAACAAGTAATGATTATGACTTTTAAAAAGAGTGATAAATTAATAGTTGCAAGTTATGAAGCACGGAATAAATATTTTGATATGCTTTTAGATAGTGTTCAAAATATAGTTTATAACTTTAATACAACAGATGAAAATTTTGAATTAAAAAATAGTATAAAAACTGAAACATCTGAGATAAGTTTTTCTGAATCAGAAGATTTAGATAAAATACTTACAGATACTAAAGAATATGAAATAGGATCTAATAATTATAAAGTTATTTATGAAATACCTTCCCTATTTGAACTTAGTTCTTTTAATACAACTACAAATTATTTTAATTTAAGTAAATACGATAAAGCTCGGATGACAATAAGCGTTAATATTTATAATAAAAATGTTTATGAATATTTAGACAAAGATAATTTCAGTAATGTATATAAGAATTACAAGTCATATAGAGAAGATAAAGATATATCTGATTTTGAAGAACACATTTCAGAATTAGACAGTAAATATTCTGATAGTTATATATATAAAAATTCATATAAGACACCTGCCACAAAATATAATGATAAATTTGAAACTGTGTCATATAAAAGAACAGACGAAAATGTAGAATTAATATATTCTTTAAACAGAAATCATATATTAATAATTACTATAGAGTCAACAGGTAGTCCTATTACGAAAAAACTATTAGATTCTATAAAAATAAAATCGATAACAAATTATTCAAGTTATACAAAAAATAAAGTTGATAATGGCTTTAGAATCGCTGAACTTCAAAAATATATAGGATATGAAAAAAACAAAGTTAATAATATAATTATAAAATTACCAGAAAGTTATAAAGAAATAGATAAAAAAAACAATTTATACAATGAAAGGTATTTTGGATTAAATTATGATGAAGATAAAGGCTTATATGATTATATAATCCATTATGAGTTGAGCGTTACGAATGATGTTGCAAAAAATGTCGAATTATTGAATACGATGTTTAAAAAGGCTTATGGTGAATGTAATTATTATCAAGCAGTTGGCAATATAACAATCAATGATAAACAATTTATTGAATATGTTGGAGGATATACTGATTTAGGAGGAATACTATTTGCAAATATCAATAGATATAAATATTATGTAAATCATAAAGCATTATTTTATAAATTAAGTGACGAGAGGTATTTAATAATTGAAATACAAGGAAACGGTAAAGAAATTAGTGATGATATAGTAAATCAAGCAACTAATTTTGAAACAAAAGAAAAAAATATAAATTAAAGAAAGAAGGAAAGAAAAATGAATTGTAAAAAATGTGGTTTTCAATTAACTGAAAACGATCAATTTTGTAAGAACTGTGGGACACCAGTTGATAATACAAGTGTTCAAAATAATAATGAAGGGTTAGGAAATCAAAATACTCAAACTTATACACAACTTGATAATACAAGTGTTCAAAATAATAATGAAGGATTAGGAAATCAAAATACTCAAACTTATACACAACAACAAAGCGTATCTCAACAACCTATGAATAATTATAATGGGCCTGCTATGCAACAGCCAAGTTGGACAAGCGGATATAATGCACAACCAATAAATCAAGCTCCAAAAAATAGCAATACAAAATTTATTATGATAGGAATTATAGTTGTAGTAGCTATTGTAGGTATTATTATTGCTATAGGTGCATTTGGTGGTAATAATAGTAATTCTAGTTATACGGTTAAGTTTAATGGATTTACACTTAAAGTCCCAACAAATTTAGTATATAAAACAGAGTCAGATACTGTTATTATAGGAGATGAAGAAGGTACATGGGCTGCATATATTGAATTAATGGAAGGATCATATAGTCAATTGTTATCTAACAAGAGTCAACTTCAAAGTGTATATCAATCAAAGGGATGCACATCTAGTGCAGCAGTAGAAAAAACAATTGGTGGAATGTCAGTTATTACTTTAGAAATATCACAAAGTGGTACAAATTTTTTATTGGGATTTGCTAAAGCAAATTCAATGAATCTATTTGGAATAGCAGTTTATAATATGAACAATGAATATGACTATAAATTATTAGAAACAGTTTCAAGTATATTAAGTAGTGCAGAATATACTGGTGCAACAAATAACATAGGTGCTTTTGAAAAACCAAACATGAGTGGAATTGCAGAATTAGCAAAATAATTAAAAAGGAATTGATTTAAATGAAAGTAAATAGAGTTTTTTGTTATTCAAAGGAAGTAGCAAAACAAAATGGTAATAAACTACCTATTCTAGCGTTGATACTATCAATAATATTAGGTATTTTTGCATTAGTCGGTATAGTTGTAATTGAGGGAGATAATTTCAACGGCGAAATACTTACCTCAGCCTCTATAGCTTGGATATTCTCTATAGCTTGGACATTTTTAATAACATATTTTGGTATAATCTTAGGACTAAGATTAAGAAGTAGAATGACAGGATATGCTACTGATGAAGAAGGTAGAATATTTAAAGCTATGATTATAAATAATGGTCAAGGTTTATATTTTGGTGGTGTAGCTGCTGGAGGAATGATTGATCAACTTGTAGGCAATGATTCAAGTCTTGGTGAGAGTTTAGGTGGTGTTGTTGGAGCTGCTGCACAATTCTATTCAATGAATAGGTCTGCAAAATATATGAGTCATCCTGAAATAGTTGCAAAAATGGTGGAATCAGCTCCAAATATTACTGGTGCTGAAGTTATTGAAATTTTAAAAGTTTATTCAATAATCAATAAAAAGAAATCAATAAAAATTAAATGTGATTATAGAAATTTAAGAAATAACAAAATAAAATGTAATAAAAGTTTAGTTATAGAAAAATCGTTTAATATGTTTGATGATTTAGCAAATGCATTAAATACACATAGATAAAACAATAAAAAAGGAGTGATAAAATGTTTTGTACAAAGTGTGGAACGCAAAATAATAATGGTGAAAGATTTTGCAAAAACTGTGGTGTTATATTGGAAAATGTTCAAACACCACAGCAACCAAACAATATAAATAATGGAAATCAACAATATTCAAATATGAATGGAGGATTAGATCCTAATTATGTTAATCAAGCTGTTAATCCAAATATGAATGGAGGATTAGATCCTAATTATGTTAATCAAGCTGTTAATCCAAATATGAAAATATGGGCAATTTTATCGATTGTTATGCCCGTTGTAGCAATAATTTGGTATACGTTTATTGGATTATCATCTTATATGGCAATTTTAATTGCAGCTGCTGGATTTAGATTTGCTCAAAAAGGAGAAATGGCAGATAAAAAATTAGCAAAAATTGGTAATGTTGCAAATGGAATATTAGTGGGTTTAGCAGTAGTAATGTTTATATTACAATTAATTTTTCCACTTACTAAATAATTTTAAGTTTTAATTATCAACATAAACATTGCTGTTAATTTTAAAAGAAATTTAATATTTAAATAAAAAAAGGAGAATACAGTGAAAAAGAAAATATTTGGTGTATTGCTAGGAATTGTTTTAATTGGTGGTTTAACTGGATGTGGAAATAATTCTACTTCTAATGGCAGTTTATCTGAGAAAAAAATAAAGGGAAACTGTACAGCAATAGAATGTATAAAAAAAATAGAACCAGAGAATACCGTTGAAGAAATTAATAATATTATTGGATTTAATGGAGAATTAACTGATGAAAAATATAATATATATTATTGGGAAATTTCTGAAAATACAGGTGTAAAAGTGTCATATTATTTAAGTAAAAAAGGAACTATTAGTATTGATTATGATAGAGATAGCCTAGCAAATAATAAAGTGGATTTTTCAAGATATAATGAATTACAATCAAAAATAAAAGAAGGAATTACATATAATGATTTTATTTCTTATATTGGTAATGTTCAAGGTACTATAATTGAAAAATCATCTACATCTACTAAATATGCATGGGTTTCTGGAGATGGAAGTTATTTAAACGGTTCATTCTCAAATTATTTAGGTAAATGTATATTTGCTAGTGGGAGAATAAAATAAATGGAATAGCAGATATTCCATTTTTCTATTATTTAAGATATTAGTAGGTAGTTGATATAAAAGAGATAAGAGTTATAGTCGGATATGATACAAAAAACAAAGAAGATATACATAAAATGAAGTAAAATAAAGGTAAATTGTTAAAATTGAGGTGAGAAAATGAATTATGTATTAATAATAGGGGGAATTATTTTAGTTATTTGTTTAGTATATTATTTTATTACATATAATAATCTTATAAAACTAAACAATAAAGTGAAAGAATCGTTTGCAACAATGGATGTTTATTTAAAAAAAAGATGGGATTTAATTCCTAACATTGTAGAAACAGTAAAAGGTTATGCAAAACATGAAAATGACACATTAAAAGAAATAGTAATGGTAAGGAATGGAGGTTATGACAAATTATCACCAGAAGAAAAAATTAAAACTAACACACAAATTAATAAAGGAGTTTCAAAATTGATGGCTTTAGCAGAAAATTATCCTGATTTAAAAGCTAATGAAAATTTCTTATCATTACAAAATGAATTAAGTGAAATAGAAGATGAGATAGCACAGTCAAGAAAGTATTATAATGCAGTTGTTAGAGATTTTAACAACAAAGTAGAGATGATACCTAGTAATATAGTTGCAAAAACTTTAGGATATGTTTCCAAAGAAATGTTTATTGCTGATGAGAACGAAAAAAAATCAGTTAAGGTGAAATTATAATGGCTAGAAAGAAAAAAGGTTGCCTTACAAGCATTGAAAATTTTTTCAAATGGACTTTGGTCGGATTTCTAGTAATTATATATTATGGTTCTATATATTCTATGGGTGTAGTATTTAATGAAATAATATCTATACTTGATGATAGTGCTGATGAAAATATACACTTAGCTGATGGCTTTGAAATATCTTCTTACAATGTAGTGTTGGATGTAAAAGAGGATAATAAAATAGATGTGACCGAAAACCTAACAGTTGATTTTAAGTATATTAATAAACATGGAATTTACAAGTTCACTCCACAATGGTTGGAATATACAGGAAAAGATGGAAAAACAATTAAAAGAAAATCAACAATATCTGATTATAGGGCAGTAGGTGATGAATATACTATTGACACAGTAAAGAAGAAAAAAAGAATTAAAATAGGTAGTGCTAGTGAATATGTTGGCTTAGGAGAAAAAACTTATGTAATTAAATATACTTATGATATGGGAAAAGATCCATACAAAGGATTTGATGAATTAATATTTCATGCTTATGGAGATTATTGGGGTACTCAAATAAAAAATGCTTCTATTCAAGTAAATATGCCAAAAAGCATAAATAATACTAAAGTAAATTTCTTCTTAGATAAATATAGAAAAACAAATGCTAATGATTTTGTTGATTATCATATAAGTGGGAATACTATCTATGCAGAATTCAATCAGGAAAAATATTACGATTTTCAAAAAAAAGAATATTGTAGTTTAGAATGGAACATAGATGAAAATGGTAATTGTAAAATGACATATTATGAAAATAAGGGTTTAGAAAAATCATTAACTATTGATCTTGAACTTCCAGAAGGATATTTTGTGGGTGGAAGTTGGAACTATGGTTGGGGTTCTTTCATTATTTGCATAATAACGTTTGTTATAACTTTATGGAATTTTATGAGATGGAAAAAGTTTGGTAAAGACTTTCCTAAAAAATCAGAAACAGTTGAATTTTATCCACCAGAAAATTACAGTGCAGCAGAAATAGGATATATCTATGGTAAACAAACAAATAAAAAATTAACCATTTCTTTAATTGTTCAGTTAGCAAGTAAAGGATATATTAGAATAGATGAAGTTCAAAAGGAAGAGAAAGAAATTCAAATAACTAATTTAATGATTAAACCAGTGGAACAATTGTCATTTGATGATTTAGTACCAGATAGAGTAATTAAAGTAAAAAAATTAAAATTAGCTGATCCTACAATTTTGGATAAAAGTGAAATAAATATGATGACGTATTTATTCGAAAAAGGGGATGAAAAAGAATTAAAAACTAATATGGAAGAATTCTTAGCAGTTAAAGATTCACTTGTTCAAAAGGGATTTATTGAAATTGTTTCTGATAATGAAGATTCAAGATTTGAGGAATTAAATAAGAGAAAAAAAGAATACGAAGCAAGTAAGAAACAATATGAAATAGACAAAGTAAATTACAATAATAAAATTGGAAAAATGCCAGCTTTAACTAATCTTGAATTAACTGTTTACAACCTATTATTTGAAGAAGATAATGTAATTATATTGAGTGAACATAAAAGATTCTATTTAGCATTTAATGATGTTGAAATTCAATTAAAAAGGCAAATGAAAGATTTGATTGAAGATAAAACAGCTACTAAAAAAATGATACAATCCATTTTTATATCTATTGCAGTATTAATATTATACTTAATTAGTTATTATTTAGTAGAAGATATGGACCCTAACTGGAAAATTGTTTATTGGTTATCATTTGCTTGTATATTTGTAAATATTTACTTTACTCTTATAATGAAGAGGAAAACAGAGTATGGTGAAGCAATGATTGCCAAAGTAAAAGGATTTAGAAAATTCTTAATTACTGCTGAAAAAGATAAATTGGAGGCATTAGTATTAGAAAATCCAAACTATTTTTACAACATATTACCATATACGTATGTATTAGGAATTTCGAGAAAATGGATGAATAAATTTGAGGATATACAAATTCCAGAAATGGATATGGGTAGTTATGATTTTAAAGGATTAAATTCATTTAATAACCTTTATGATAATGTTGATTTTGGTAAAGCAGGTAGTTCTGGTGGATTTTCTTCCTGTGGAGGTGGATTTTCTTCTGGTGGTGGAGGATGCTCTTCATGTGGAGGTGGAGGATCTTGGTAAAAAAATTTGTATTACAATGGCATTTAAGTGAAAATTGTAATTTAAAATGTTTTCATTGTTATCAAGAAAATCATAAACCAGTTCAGTTAAAGTATGAACAACTTTTGAGTATATATAATCAGTATAAAGATTTATTAAAGAAACTCAAAATGAAAGGTCATATAAACATTACAGGTGGAGAACCATTATGTAATCCTTATTTATTTAAAATATTAGAATTAATAAAACAGGATGCTGACAATATTTCATTTTCTATATTAACCAATGGTACCTTAATTACTGAGGAAGTAGCAAAGAAAATAAAAAGTTATAATCCAAACTATGTTCAAGTTAGTTTGGAAGGTGGTCAAAAAATCAATGATTATATCAGAGGCTCAGGTACATATAAAAGAATTGCACAAGGAATAACAAATTTAAGAAAGCAAGATATTTTTACTTCCATATCATTTACAGCTACTAAAATAAATTACAAAGAATTTCCCAAAGTTGTTAAATACGCTCGTAAATATAAAGTTAACAATGTCTGGTCTGATAGATATATACCATTAGGAGGTTCAGAAGATAAAAATTTGACACTAAACTTTGAAGAAACAAGAGAATATCTTAGTATTATGAATAATGAACGAAATAAATTAATAGATAAAAAAAATAATATTACAACTATTTCAATGTACCGTGCATTACAGTTTCAAATGACTAATGATTTTGCTTATGGATGTACTGCTGGTGATACTTTACTAACAGTAATGGAAAATGGAGATTTAGTTCCTTGTAGAAGAATGCCAATTGTTGTAGGTAATTTGTTAAAAAATAATATGATTGATTTATATGAGAATAACGAAATATTAAAGAATTTAAGAGAAAGAGAAATACCTGATGAATGTAGCGATTGTGAAAATTCAGTAATGTGTCGTGGAGGTCTAAAATGTTTAACTTATGCCTTATATAAAAATTTAAATCATAAAGATATAGGTTGTGAGACTGATTAAGGGAGGTAATAAATATTTTTCTTTCGAAATTGATATAAAAATTAACAAATTTTAAAAGTGTTTTGAGTTGATGGAAAATTTTTAGCATAATAAAAAATCAGAGATTGTGGAAAACTTTCTTTGATTTTTTCTTTAAAAATAAGGTAAACACGTCTGATATTTGATATAATTTAATTGGTAAATAAAATTATTACTAAACAAAAATAATCGGAGGTGTTTACATGAATAATTTTACTACAATGGTGTTAGGATAGATATTGGGACATGAAAATTTACACACTGTGATATAATATGAAACAACGTGAAAAGGAGTGCCCTATGGCAAGAACATATAAGACATATGAGGATGATTATAAAAAAAATATAGTTAAACTTGTTGAAAATGGTATAGCTATATCAGATATTGAACATGAATATGGCATAAATAGAAAATTGATTTATAATTGGAAAAATAAATATGGTACTATTAAAACATCAACTGGTGAAACTACAACCAATGATGAAATATTAAAAAAAGCGGTTGCCATATTCACGAAAAAATAGAAAACAGAATCAATTTTATTGAATCCAATAAAGATAAATATGATATTAAAAAACTATGTAAAATATTAAAAGTAACAAGATCAGATTATTATCATATAAATCATAAAACTAATCTTTATGAAGAGAACAATAAGAAATTAGATATAGAAATCAAAAAAATTTATAACGACTCAAAAGGTAGATACGGTTCACCTAAGATAACTAAAATGTTAAAAAAAGAAGGTATTAAAGTAAGTCAAAAAAGAGTTGCAAGAAGGATGAAAGTCTTAGAACTTAGAAGTATAATAGTTAAAAAATATAATCATGCTGGGAACTCTAAAACAGACAATACAAAGGAGTATCCAAACCTTATAGAACAAGACTTTTTCGCTGAAAAACCTAGTAATAAATGGGTTGGAGATATTACTTATATTTATACTAAAGAAACAGGTTGGACATATTTAGCAATAGTAATGGACTTATTTGATTTGAAAGTTGTTGGATGGAGTTATGGGCTTAATATGACAGATGATTTGGTAATTGATGCATTTAAAAAAGCACTAATTAATAGAGGCTTAAACGAAGATGGAATATTTCATTCGGATAGAGGAAGTCAGTATACATCAAATGATTATGAAAAGTTATTAAATACATTAAAAATAAAACATTCCTATAGTAAAAGGGTTATCCTTATGACAACGCCAGTATGGAAAGCTTCAATGCCATATTAAGGAAAGAAGAAGTAAATGTTAATAATTATGAGACATTTGAAGAAGTTAAACTAGCAATATTTGAGTTTATAGAAAGTTGGTATAATAATAAAAGAATACACAGCACTATAGGATATATTACACCAAATGAAAAATACAATAATTATATGGCTAATTTAGCACTAGCTTAGTATTTAATTTTATGTCGAGAAAACTTTTGACAAGTAAAAAAATATTTTTTACCTTAAATGATCTATAATTATTAAAAATATTTCTGCTAGTCAAAAGGAAATTGGAATAATGATTAAAGATGTGTAAAAAACGTGTCCTAAAACTTAACATAAATCCATGTTGTATAATTTTAGTGGGTGGTTTTTATGAATATAGAAAGTAAATTAATGGTTAAAAAAATTTCTTTAGAAAAAGACAAAATTGAATCGTTTGATAAGTATCCATTTAATATAGATATTGTTAAAAATTTTGATGAATTAAATTTTGATTCACAAGTAACATTCTTTATTGGAGAAAATGGTGTTGGGAAATCAACATTTATAGAAGCAATTGCTGTAGCTTTGGGTTTACCTGCTGAAGGTGGGACTGAAAATTTTAGATATGAAACAAGAAATACGACTTCTGTGTTATCTGATTATTTAAGAGTTAGCATATATAATAAGCCAAAAATGAAATTTTTTTTAAGAGCAGAGAGTTTTTATAATTTTTCATCTGAAGTTCAAAGATTGGTTGAAGAAGATGGTTTTTATAGTTTATATGATGTTTATGGTGGCAATCTTCATGAATGTTCTCATGGTGAATCTTTTATAAAACTTATTAAAAATAAATTTACTGATCACGGATTGTATATTTTGGATGAGCCAGAAGCTGCTTTGTCTGCACAAAGACAGTTGGCGTTATTATGTCTTATTGATCAACTTGTTAAAGAAGGTAGTCAATTTATAATAGCTACTCATTCACCAATTTTAATAAGTTATCGAGATGGTAAAATATTAGATTTAAATGATAATTTTAAAGAGGTTAATTATAAAGACACTGATATTTATTCATTATATAAAATGTATTTAAATGAACCGGATGTTATGCAACATAGGCTGTTTGATTAAATTAATTTATAAGATTGAATGTTTTTTTGCATTTTTAATTCACACAATCACTTAAATTAACAGGTTGCAAAAATTTTGCTTTTTTTATATAATTTTGTTAAAGATAGGAAAAGCAGTTGGAGGATGTTTGCCTATTTAGCGCCAGACCTAAAGTGGGTGACGAGGACTATAGTTATCGAATTATTCGGCGGATACTATGGCGGTTTTGTGAATCGAAAGAAGTACTTTTAAAAAGTAAAATTAAAATTATAACAGAGGAGTATTTCACACAATTTTTTTACTGTGCATTTTTTTGAAAAGGAGAAATAATATGTGTGGAATAATAGGTTATGTAGGTAAGGATGAAAATTGTGTACGTGTTTTGATTGATGGATTGGAACGTTTAGAATATAGGGGATATGATTCGGCTGGAATTGCTTTTATAAAAAATGATGGTGTTCAGATTATAAAAAAAGAAGGTAAAATAGCTAATTTAAAAAAGTATGTTGATTTTGATGTTAATTCTAATCTTGGAATAGGTCATACAAGATGGGCTACTCATGGTAGGGCAAATTCTGATAACGCTCATCCTCATAGGGTAGGAAAAATTACTATAGTTCATAATGGTATAGTGGAAAATTATGATAAATTAAGATGTGATTTAAAAAATAAAGGTTATGATTTTAAATCAGAAACTGATAGTGAAGTTGTTGCGGCTTTAATAGACTTTATTTATAAATCAGAAAAAGATATGCTTAAGACTATTAAAAAGGTAGAAGATATGTTAATTGGGTCTTATGCTTTGGGAATTATTTGTGATGATGAAAAAGATGTAATATATGCTGTAAAAAATAAAAGTCCATTGATAATTGGTGTTGGTGATGAAGAAAATTATATTGCTTCTGATGTTCCTGCAATATTGGATAAGACTAAGAAATATATTGCCTTAGATGATGGATTTTATGCAAAAATAACAAAAGGTGAAATTAAATTATATTTAGATGGTGAAGAGAAAAAATTTAAAATAGATGAATTTAGTTTTGATGGCACATATATTGATAAACAAGGTTATGAACATTTTATGTTAAAAGAGATGCATGAACAACCTGAGGTATTTAAGAAAACTGTGGAAAAGTATATTTCTGGTGGTGTTGATAGTTTAATTAAGAAAATGCCTGATTTTTCTAAGTATGAAAAAATAAGAATTGTTGCTTGTGGTAGTGCAACTCACGCTGGATTAATTGGTAAACAGTTGATTGAAAAGTATGCTGATGTTGAGGTTAGGGTTGATACGGCAAGTGAATTTAGATATTGTAAACAATTTTTAAGGGATGATGAATTAGTAATTGTTATATCACAGTCTGGTGAGACTGCAGATACATTAGAGGCTTTGAATATTGCAAAAAAATTTGGTAATGATACTTTGGGTATTGTTAATGCTAAAGGAAGTACGATTGCAAGGGAAGCTGATATGGTTCTTTATACGGAGGCAGGACAAGAAATTGCTGTTGCAACAACTAAGGCTTATTCTGCTCAAGTTGCATTGCTTTCTTTAATTGCAGTTAATTTATCTTATAGAAAAAAAATGATTAGTAGGGATGAAATAGATAAAATATTAAGCGATGTTAAAAGACTTCCTGATTATATTGAAGAGTTATTAAATAGAGATTATAAGAAGATTGCACAAAGAATAAAAGAAAAGAATGATATATTTTTTATTGGTAGAGGTATAGATTATGCTTTAGCTGAGGAAGGATCTTTAAAATTAAAAGAAATATCTTATACTCATAGTGAAGCATATGCGGCTGGTGAATTAAAACATGGTACAATATCTTTAATTGAAGAAGGTGTTCCTGTTTTTGCTATTATAACTGATGATAATATAGCTCTTAAGACTATTAGTAATGTGAAAGAGGTAAAATCTAGAGGGGCTGATGTGATTTGTGTAACTAATTATGAAGATTTGGATGAAAATGTTTGTGATGAGAAAATTGTTATACCGAAGGTACATTATTTATTTGAACCTTTACTTACGGTGATTCCACTTCAAATGATTGCTTATGAGCTTGCTAAGTTAAAAGGGTGTAGTATTGATAAGCCTAAAAACCTTGCCAAGTCTGTTACTGTTGAGTAATTAAAGCTGATGATTAAACAGCTTTTTTATTTTATTAGGGATTAAAATGTGATAAAATAAGTATATGAAATGAGGGTTTAGTATGAATACTGTTTATGAAAAAGTTATGAATTTTAAAAGAAGATATCCTACTACTATTGCATGGAGAGTAAAAAAACATTGTAAGGTAGTTGCGGAACATATAAATGATGATGAAGAGGTACTTTATGCTTTTGCGGCTCAAAAGTCACCAAATCTTTTTGGTTTTAATTCTACTTATGTCGTTGTTTTAACTGATAAACGATTAATTTTAGCTCAAAAGAGGTTATTGTTTGGATATTTTTATTATACAATTACTCCTGATATGTTTAATGATTTAACTTTAAAAATGGGATTAATATGGGGAAAAGCTATTGTTGATACAGTTAAGGAAACGGTTTATTTAACTTGTCTTTCTAAAGGTGCTTTGAAGGAAAT
The DNA here is from genome assembly GCA_963659735.1 of bacterium. Lineage (GTDB taxonomy): Bacteria > Bacillota_I > Bacilli_A > RF39 > UBA660 > Coprosoma. The sequence goes on along the minus strand of CAVKUP010000004.1, from coordinate 28,808 downwards.
TGAAACGGTTTTATCTAAATATATGATGCAGGAAAAAAGACAATATGAAGCAGGTGTGAGTGAACAGGAAAATGATATGATGAAGAAGGAACTTCATGATATATCTAAAAACGGGGAGTAACTCGTTTTTTCTTGATAAAAGATGTGATGTAATTTATAATTATTGTAGGAGGAAGGTTTATGAAGTATTTATTTAAAACTCTGGTTATTTTTTTATCTACTTTTTTAGTTTTAAAATTTTTGATTTTTTTCTTTAATACGGGTCATGAAATATCTTATTCTGTTGGTAATTTTAGTGTAGAAGAAAAATTAAGTGTTAAGGATAATGAATATTATTTTAATTTAACTCATGAAGATTTTAAGATGAGTTTTGATATTAATCAAAATTATAATAAGGATGATAAAGTTATTAGTAAAATTTTATATAAAAAAATTGATGGTTATTATTGTGTTTTGCCTGTTTTTAAAAATGGTAAAATTTTAATTGATGTTATGTGTTTAAAAGATAATATTATTACTTATGCTCATGATATTAAGAATGATAATGTAAAAAAATATGTCAGGTCTTTAAAAAAATATGGGTATGATAGTAGTAAGTATTTAGATAAGGCAAGTCCTGTTAGTCTTTCTAATACGCAGATTTTATATGAAGATAATATATTGGAAAATAATTATGTTGCTTTGGAAAATTATAAAGGTTTAAATCTTTTTAATGGAAGACAAAGTAGTGTTAAGATATTTGATGATGATATTTATAAGAAACCTATTAGTTATTTTACTGGTAAATATTATATCGTGGCTGATTATACTGAAAATTATACATTTAAGATATTTCATGTTGTTAATATAGTTAATGGTAGTAAGTTTGATATTAGAAGTTATGATGATATTTCCTTTGATTCTTATATAGAAGGTTCTGTTGATGATGATATTTATTTATTTGATAAGGATGCTAATGTGCAGTATAAAATTAGTTTGAAAAATGAATCTGTTGAAAAGTTTCATGATAAAGATAATTTAAAAACTTATAATGGAAAATGGGAAGACATGAGTTTAAATGATGCTATAAATGGTAAGAAGTTTAATAATTATTATTCTAATGATATTAAGGGTTTTGATAAGGTAGATAAGGTTGGTAATTATTATTATCTTTATAGAAAAAATGGCTCTTATTATGATGTTTATTGTTGCAACAAAAATGATAAAAAGATAAAAACATATTTATTTAAAACTTCAAATATAGATAGTGTTATTTATTTTGATGATGTTATTTATTATCAAAAAGATAATATGATTTATTATTATTCAAGTTATGGGGTAAGGAGAGTTTTGTCGTATTCCGAGTTTGAATTTAATAGTGATTTATCTTTTGGTGTATATAAAAAGTAAGCTTATTTAGGCTTACTTTTGGTATATAGTGAAATGTTTGGAAATGCTTTAAGTATTCTTTTAAACCATAGTGATTTTTCCATTAGGACATTTTTAACTTTTTTTGATATTTCATCGGTATAGTCTTTATGAATCATTTCGGCTGATAATTTTAGTTTTTGAATGATGTTGCATGATAGGCAAAAGTCAATAATGACAATAATCATTAATATTATTATGATGATTGAAAGTGTAGTAAAATTTATTATTTTAATTTTATTTAGTAAGATGGGATTTAATATATTTACAACTAATAGGCCACCTATTCCAAAAAATGATGATGATAGAAGGCATACACGTCCGTTGATGTTGAATGGTAGATGAGAATAATCCCACCAGCGAGCTTTAAATATTTTTTCCATTAGATAATTTACAATATATTCTAGGATTGTTCCTATTAGGGCTGATAGGATTATAATATTTAATATTTTATCATCTGGTTTTAAAAATATTGTGATTAATACTGCCCCTGCTCCCCATATTGGTACTATTGGACCTATTAGAAAGCCTCTATTTATGAATTTATGACTTTTGATTAATGCTTGTAAGACTTCGAATAACCAGCCAAAAAAGCCATAAAATAAAAATAAAAAACATAGTGTTATTATTTGATGAAATATTGTCATATTTACGCTCCTTTTATTTTATTGTACTCTATTTATTTTTTAATGTCTACCTTTAAAATTATTATTTTTTCTGAGTTTGTAGTATAATTATTGTGGAGGAGATTTAATGACGAAGTTAGGATTAGTTCTTTCAGGTGGTGGCTCTAAGGGTGCATATGAAGTTGGAGCTTGCATTGCTCTTAAAAAGTTACATAAGAAGGTAGATATTGTTACGGGCACTTCGATAGGTGCAATTAATGGTATGTTTATTGTTCAAAGGGATTTGAGGGGGGCTTTAAGGCTTTGGAATAGTATAAGTTTTAAAAAGCTTTATGATGAAAATGAGTTTACTGTTTTAGAAGATGATAAATTGTCTAAAATTTATGCGGAGTATGCTAAAGGATTTATAAATGATGGTGGACTGGATATTTATAAGATGAAGGTTATTTTTGATAAGATGTTTAAGTCGCAAAGATTTTTTTCATCTAATATAGATTATGGAATTGTTACGTATAATTTATCTAAATATAAACCTGTAATTAAAATGAAGAAAGATTTAACAAATGATAATTTGAAAGATTATGTGCTTGCTTCAGCTTCTTGTTATCCCGCTTTTAGGCCTTATCCTATTGATGGTGATCTTTATATAGATGGTGGGTATTATGATAATATTCCTATTAATTTAGCTATTGATATGGGCGCGGATGAAGTTATTGCTATTGATTTAAGAGCAGTGGGGTTTAAGAAAAATATTAAAGATAAAAGTGTTTTAGTAACATATATTGCTCCTAGAAATAATATTGGTTCTTTTCTTGTTTTTGATAAAAATCAGGCTAGAAAGTCAATCAAGTTTGGTTATAATGATACTATGAAAACGTTTGGAAAATTGGATGGTAATCGGTTTACTTTTAAAAAGCATAATTTGGTAAGAAATTATAATAAGTATATTGATAAATTTGATGAAAATTTACATTCTATTTTTAGTAGTGATAATAAAATACTTAGTAAATTGTTTAGTATTGATGTTTTTAAAGAGATGATTAATGGTAAAACTTACTATAATAGTTTTAATGATATTGTGGAAAATGCAGGGAAGATATTTGGGTTTGAAGAGTTTAATATATATAATATAAAAAGTTATAATAGAGGTTTATTATCTGCTTTATCTAATACTGAGGCTATTAATGTTGAGGGTATTGTTAATAAGGTTAAGAATAAAAATATTAGTGGCTTAATTGATAAAGCTGGGATAGTTAAGTATTTTTATAATTCAATTGTTAATAATAGTGTTGATTATAAATATATTCCTTTTCTAAGTCATGAATTTTTAGTTGCTTTATATTTGCATACTATAAGATCTTGTAATGTTTATTAAGGAAGGTGATAAAATGAAAAAAACGATTTTAACTGGTATAAGACCTACTGGTCATTTGCACATTGGACATTATTTTGGAGCTGTTAAAAATTGGACCGTTTTGCAAGATAAATTTGATACTTATATTGAAATTGCTGATGTTCAGGCTTTGACTGATAATTTTAATAATCCTGATAAGGTAAGAAGAAGTGTTAGGGAATTAGTTTTAGATTTACTTTCTGTTGGAATTGATCCTGATAAGGCTACAATTTTTATTCAATCTTCAATTAGTGAAATTGCTGAGTTAACTGTATTTTATTCTAATTTAGTTACGATTGCTAGACTTCAAAGAAATCCTACGGTTAAGACTGAGATTAAGCAGAAAAAGGAACTCTTTGGTGAAGGTGGAGAAGGTATAACTTATGGTTTTTTAGGTTATCCTGTTAGTCAAGCTGCTGATATTACAGCGTTTAATGGTGAGCTTGTGCCTGTTGGTGAAGATCAGTTACCACTTTTGGAACAGTGTAGGGAAATTGTTCATAAGTTTAATAGTATTTATGGTGAAACTTTGAAAGTTCCTGAGGCTTATTTAAGTGAATCATCTAGAATTAAAGGATTAGATGGTAATGAGAAGATGGGTAAGAGTTTGGGCAATGCTATTTTTCTTGTTGATGATGATTTAACAATTAATAAAAAAATTATGTCTGCTATTACTGATCCTAATAAGATTAAAATTGATGATCCTGCTAATCCTGATGTTTGTATGGTTTATTATTATCATAAGTTAATTGGAAATGATAATTTGTCAACAGTTTGTGAAGAGTGTAAAGCTGGAAAACGTGGCTGCGTTGCTTGTAAAAAGGAACTTGTAAATAAGATGATTGAATTTTTAACACCTATTAGAGATAAGAGAAAATATTATGAATCTAATCCTGAAGAAGTTGATAATATATTAATTAAAGGTAACAAAGTCGCAAAAAAAGTTGCGGAAAATACTATGAAAAAAGTTAAAGAAAGTATGAAAATTAATTATTTTGATTAGTTTTTTATGAAAAAAATGTCTCCATTTGGAGGCATTTTTCTATACTGCTTCTACATAAGTGTCGTTTAAACATTTTAAACAGCAAACGCAATTAAGATTCATTGTGAAAAATGAGTTGGTTGCTACATAAGGATATGTGGCATTTGCTTCTGTATTTGCTGCTAGTACTCTGAAGGTTGCACAATTACCATCTACTTTTTCTACACGAAATACGCTTGAACATGTTCCGCTTGTTGAACAGTCAATGTTATCTTTTGTTGTTGGCATTTTCCATGGTGTTCCGTTTCCAGCATTTGTGTATAACATGACTGGCCTTGTATTTAGTCCTAATGTTGAAACAGTATTTCCTAAAAATCCACGATCGCATGTGTCTAGACAATTATCAGAACATTCAGCATTATCTTGCAATATGTTAATTACTGTTAGTATTTCTGAGATACATGAATTATCGTTAGAATTATTACACATATAATCCACCCCTTTTTTATTTTCAATATAACATATTCATTTGTTTATGTTTTGTATATGCCAAAACCCAAATATTATGTATTTGTTGTTTTTTGAAACATAGGATTATATGAGGGGTTATATGAAAAATGTTATTAATTATTATTATAATTTGTATCCAAGTAGTATATATCAAGTTCAAGGTGGATATTATTTTTTTATAAATAAGGTAAGGTATTTTTTTGTTAAATATAATAATGATTTTAATGATATAAAAAAGGTTTATGATTTACATTTGGATTTGTTAAGTAAAAATATATATGTTCATCCTATTATTTTGAATAAACAGTATCAGATTATGACAATGGTTAGTGGGGAGTATTATATTTTGTTGATGACTGTTTATTATGATAATGCAATTGGGCTGAAGAATATTATGTCTTTTTCAAGTTTGCAGGTTAATAATAATTTTAATGATTGGGGGAAGCTTTGGGCGGATAAGAATGATTATTTGGAATATCAGATAAATATGCTTGGTAGAAATTATTTGATTTTGAGGGATAGTTTTAGTTATTTTTTGGGGATGGGGGAACTTGCTATTCAACTTTTTAATTCTTTGGAAAGAACTGTTTGCCCTTTGACTTTATCTCATAGAAGAATTAGGTTTACAGATACGTTTTATGAATTTTATAATCCTTTTAATGTATTGTTTGATTATAGAGTAAGAGATATTGCGGAATATTTGAAGAGTAAATTTTTTAGTGGATTTAGTATTGAAAATGATTTGATATATTATTTTAATAATACTAGATTGTCATCTTATGAATATATGCTTTTTTTAGTTAGAATGATTTATCCTACTTATTATTTTGATTTGTTTGAAGAGGTGATAAATAATAAGGTTGCTGAGGATAAGGTTTGTGACATTATAAAAAAAATCAGCGAATATGAAAATATTATAAAAAAAATATACCAATATTTTAGAAGTTTTCTTTTTATTCCAACTATTGAATGGTTTGAATTATGATAAATTTATTACTTCTTTAATGTTTGGTATTTCTTCTTTTATAGCAGTTTCAATTCCGTCTTTTAGGGTTATATCAATAAGACCACATCCTGCACATGCACCTAACATTTTTATATATACAATGTTATTTTCGTATTTAATGAATTCTATATCACCGCCATCATTTATTAAAAAAGGTCTTAGTTTGTCTATTATATTTTTTATTTTTTCTTCATCATTCATTTTATTTTATTCCTTTCTTTAAAGTAATTATATATTAAATATTATTATAAGTAAACCATGATTTTTACTGTGATAGTGTAAAATTTGACATGATTGTGCTATTGTGCTAAACTTTAGTAAAAGGTAGGGAATGTAAATGAATTCGACTTCTAAGGTAATTGGAATTGTAGTGTTTGGGGTTTTAACTTCATTTATTTTACCAAATTTAATTAATATAAAGAGTTCAAATGTATTAAAAACTAGTTTGAATGAAAATAAAGCTAGTAATAATTCAGTAGCACTAGTTGAAACGGAAAAAGAGGACACTGCAACGCCAGTAGAAAATACACAAGTTCAGGAATCTGTTCAGGAATCTGTTCAGGAATCTGTTCAGGAATCTGTTCAAGAAGAACTTCAAGCTCAGCCGATAGTTTATAGTGGAATGACGATGGATGAACTTACTGATAAATTAAATCGTTCATTAAAATCAACATTATCAAATACAGGAAGTATATTTGCACAAGATGCAGTAAATTTGGGCATAGATCCTTATTTAGCTGTTGCTATAGTTCTTCATGAAACAGGTTGCAGTTATTCGTGCAGTAAACTTGTGAAAGAAAATTATAATGTTGGAGGAATGAAATCTGGCTCTTCTTACTTAAAGTTTAATTCAATAGAAGAAGGAATTCATAGTTTTATGAATAATCTTAGTAAAAAATATGTATCACAAGGTTTAGATACTGCAGAAAAAATGAATAGTAAATATGCGGCGTCTACAACATGGTCAACAAAAGTAAATAGTTATATACAGAAAATTAAAAATACTTAAAACACCATAGCGGTGTTTTTTAATAAAAATATTGTATCATAATTTATACTTTGATATAATTTTGTATAGAATAGAAAGGGAATGGTAATAATGCAAAGAGGATGCCCAAAATGTGGAAGAATGATTGAAGCAAATGTAAAAAAATGTCCTTATTGTGGTTATAATTTTGATGAAATAAATAGTTTTTTTCATAAAATAAATGAAAAAGATTATGTTTTAAATGAAAAATATGCAGGTTTTATTAAAAGATTAATAGCAGGATTATTAGATCAAATAATAATAATTTTAATCAGTTCAATTGTAATTCCATTAAAAATACATAGCACTATGCTTATAGTTTTATTTTATTTAATAATATATATTTTATATAATTCATTATGTGAAAGGTCTTCTTGGCGAGGTTCATTGGGTAAAAAAATTTTAGAGATTGAAGTAACTGATGAAAATGAAAATCCTGAAACATTTCTGATAGCTTTAAAACGTAATATATATAAAATATTTAATGTTATAACATTAGGGGTAGGCTTTATAATGTCGGCAGTTTCGCCAACAAAACAGGCTTTAAATGATAAATTGGCTCATACGTATGTTATAAATAAATTAATGATGAAAATTGAAGATAATCTTTCATATGCTTCGCCGTTTAAAAGGTTATTATCATTTTTTATAGATGTTTTTGTAATATATATGTTGTGTTATATAATAAATTATGCATTTGTACAAATAAACACAAAAGATATTCAAATACAGTTTAGTAATGTTTTAAATGGTGCAAATTATATTATTTGTTTAACAATAATTCTTTTTTACTTTCCATTTGCTGAATCGGCAAGTGGTGCAACTGTTGGAAAAAGAATATTTCATTTAAAGTTAACGAATTTAAATGGAGAAAATGTGAATTTTATTAAATCATTTGTTAGACAGTTTTTTTTAATTTTAGATTGTGTTTGTTTAGGATTTCTTTTAGCCCTTGTAACTGAAAAAAAACAAACAGTAAAAGACAAAATAATGAAAACTGTAGTAATAAATCGTTAAAGCCATATTTTGGCTTTTTAAAACTTTAAAAAACAAAGAATATATGATAAAATGGATATGACCTATACTAAAGGAGGCAGTTAATATGTGTGGCTTTGTAGGATATATAAATAAGGAAAAAGATAAAACACAAAATATAAAAAAAATGGCGGACTTAATTGCCCACCGTGGTCCTGATTCAGAAGGTTATTATTGTGATAAAAATATTGCATTAGGTTTTAGAAGACTTTCTATAATCGATTTAAAAAGTGGATCACAACCAATTTATAATGAAGATAAGACAAAAGTAATTATATTTAATGGTGAAATTTATAATTTTGAGAAATTAAGAAAAGAATTAATAAAAAAAGGTCATAAATTTACAACTAAAACAGATACAGAAGTATTACTTCATGGTTATGAACAGTGGAAAGAAAAATTATTAGATAAATTAAGAGGTATGTTTGCATTTGTAATTTATGATACTAAATCTGGAGAAATGTTTGCAGCTAGAGATTTTTATGGAATAAAACCGTTTTACTATGCAAAAATGGACAATACATTAATCTTTGGCTCAGAAATCAAAAGTTTTTTGATTCATCCACATTTTAAAAAAGAATTAAATACAAAAATGTTAGAATATTATTTAACATTTCAATATAGTGCGGGGGAAGAAACATTTTTTAAAAACGTTTATAAACTTATGCCTGGTCACTACATGAAATATAAAGATGGTAAATTAGAAATAAAAAAATATTATGAAATAAAATTTCGTGAAGATAAGACAAAAACATATGATGAATGGAAAGACGGTATAAAGGAAAAATTATCAGATTCAATAAAAGCACATAAAATTAGTGATGTTGAAGTGGGTTCATTTTTATCAAGTGGTGTTGATTCTTCATATATTGCTGTAAGCAGTGATGTTGATAAAACATTTACCGTAGGATTTGAAAATAAAAAGTACAGTGAAATAGACTATGCCAAGGATTTGTCTAAAACAATAAATAAGAAAAATATTAATAAAATAATAACTAAAGATGAATACTTTAAAAATTTACCAAACATTTTATATTATATGGATGAGCCATTAGCAGATCCATCTGCAATTGCTTTGTATTTTGTTACAAAAATTGCTAGTGAAAATGTTAAAGTTTCTCTTTCTGGCGAAGGTGCTGATGAAATATTTGGCGGTTATAATATTTATCAAGAACCACTTACTGATAGTTGGTATTATAAAATACCTTATCCAATAAGGTTTGCCGTTGGTAAAATTGCTGATTTGTTACCACATAAAAGAGGTATTAACTTCCTAATTAGAAGAGGTAAAAAATTAGAAGATAGATTTGTTGGAAATGCTTTTATATTTAATAATAAAGAAGTGTCTAAAATATTAAAAAACAAAAGACAAACAAAAGGATTTCAAGACTTAACAAAATCTTATTATGAAAAAGTTGCTGATAAAGATGAAATAACAAAAATGCAGTACATAGATTTTAACTTTTGGTTAATAGGTGATATTCTTTTAAAGGCTGATAAAATGAGTATGTCAAATTCTTTAGAAGTTAGAGTTCCATTTCTCGATAGGCCACTTATAGATTATGCGACTGCACTTCCAGTTGAATATAAAACGGATCAATTTAAAACTAAAAAAATATTTAGAGATATAGCATCAGAAGTGTTGGATGATAAGGTATCCAATAAAAAGAAGTTAGGTTTTCCTGTACCAATCAGGGAATGGATAAAAGATGAAGATATATATAAACAAATTGAAACATTATTTACTAAAGATGATAAATTCTTTAATACTAAAAAAATATTAAAATTACTTGAAAATCATAAAAATGGTAAAGCAGATAACAGCAGAAAAATATGGACAATTTATGTATTCTTATTATGGTATGAAATTTTCTTTAGTGAGGCAAAATGATATATTTTTACATTTCACTTTCAACATATCTATGTTATAACATAGTAAAATATAAAAATATACTTAATAAATTACAAGAAAATCAATATAATATAAAAAAATACATAAATTATATTTTTAAAAATGCTAAAACGTTATTTTTAACACCAGAGCTTTTATCCATTATTGTTATTATATTAGCATTTAAAACTAATTTAAAGGTTATAGGGGTTGCTAATATAATACTTTATACTATACTTTTTCTTTTAAATTATAAGAAAAAAAACAAAGTAAAATTAGAAAGTAAAATGATAACAAGGTTAGTATTAATAGTATTAATGAATATAGGCTTAAATGTATATTTTATATTAGATTATATGAGTTATCATTATGCTGATATAATATTTGACAATACACCAATGTATTATATTGTATTAATTGTTGTAACTTATTTTTTACCATTTATAATTTGGATAATAAATGTATTAGCACAACCAATTGACAGATTAATTAAGCGTAGGGGGTAATTTATGCTTAGAGTAAATTCAAAAAAAGTTGAACCAGGCGATACTTTTCTTGCATTAAAAAATGTTTATACTGATGGTCATGATTATATTGAACAGGCTATAGATAATGGTGCTGCATGTATAATTGCTCAGCATGGTGAGTATTCTGTAAAAACAATAATTGAAGAAGATACTAGAAGCTATCTTTCTAATTATTTAAGAGAATTAAATGTTGAAAAATTATCAAAAATAAAATTAATTGGAATTACTGGAACAAATGGTAAAACATATGCTGGTGATATTATGTGTCAACTTTTAAATAATTTGAATATGAAAACGGCATATATTGGAACCAATGGTTTTTATTTAAATGGTAAAATAAAAAAATTATCTTCTTCAACGCCAGATTTATATGAATTATATGAACTTATTAATGAAGCAATCGATAATGGTTGTGAAACTGTAATTATTGAAATATCAAGCAAAGCAATAAGACAAAGACATATTGAGGGATTAAGGTTTGATGTGGTAGTATTAACTAATTTTATATCCCATCAAAGAAAAGATAAAGAAGAATATTTAAATACAAAAATTGAATTATTTAAAATGACAAAAAAGGGTGGGTATGCTATTATAAATAAAAAAGATAATTATTATTCTTATTTTGCTTTACCACAAAACAAAAATGTTTTTTATGGAACGCAAGACAGTGATTATCCAATTAGAAAATTAAAGTCAAACTCTGATTTTACAGAATTTACTTTAGGGGATAATCGTATTAAAATATCTTTAATAGCTCCTTATATAATGTATAATTATGCACCTGCATTCATAGTAGCAAAGCTTTTATTATTTCCAGCTGATGCTATTATATCTGCATCATTATCACTTCACCAAGTTGATGGAAGATTTGAAACGATAAAATATAAAAGCAATCTAATTATTATTGACTATGCTTATGATGCTTTAAATATAAACAATATATTAAAGGAATTAAAAAATTTTAATCATAATAAAATAATTACAATAATTGGTCAAGGTGGTCAACGACGTGAAGATAAAAGAGCCCAAATAGGAAAATTAACAGCAGAAAATTCTGATTATGTAATTTTTACATCAGATAATCCACGAAATGAAAACGAAGAAGATATAATAAATGAACTTGCGAAAGAAGTAGAAACAGATAATTATACAAAAATATTAAGTAGAAAAGAAGCCATAAAAAAGGGAATAAATCTGCTTACTGAAAATGATATATTATTAATATTAGGTAAAGGTCATGAAAACGTTCAAATAATAGGAAATGATGAATTTCCATTTAAAGATAAAGACGAAGTGTTAAAAAACATAAAATAAAGTCTCGAAAAATTGAGACTTTTTTAAATGTATTTTTTTAAATTTCTTTTAATTTTAATAAACAAAAGTAATAATATTATTAAAAATGATAAAATAGTATATTTAATAAAATAGTTGTTTTTAGTATGTATTTTATTTGATTTTATAGTTTTTTGATAGTTGCTAGAATCATTTTTAAGATTAGTTTCATGAATTACAGGGATTACATTATATTCACTATTTTCAACTATATTATTTATTTTATTTGGTGTTTCATTAATGGTTAAATTGTTTTGTGGGTTAAGATTAATGTTTTCATCATCTAAATTATTTTTAAGGCATTTATCTTCTTCTGAATTTATTTCAATATAGTCTTTTTCGTCTTTAAAAATGTATTCATCAACTGGACTAGTTAAATAATCAGGATAATATTCTTTTTCAATTTTATAACTGCGATATATATAATCTTCATAATTATATAACTTAATATTTTCTTTAAAAATTAAAGAATTATCTTCTATTTTATCAGTCGAATATACATCAACAAAAGTATTTTTATTTATACTATAATTCTTACCAGCATAAAATATTGAGACATTTGATGAAGCAATTGTACCAACACTAGATAATATAATATCATCATGCATAAAATTGATAGTAAATTTTTGTTCATCGTAATCGCCAGTTTTAAAATTGAAATAAAGATTTTCTAAATCATATTCATTATTTAAATTAAAAGATATTGAATCAGAAATAACATCATATTTTTCTTTTTTATTTACTAGAATTTCGTTATTATTACTAATAACAATGTTACTGATAGTGCATGAATTTGACGATACAAATTGAATTTTATTTACCTTTAATGCTTTAAGATAATGATAACCATCATATTCATAAATTTTTCTTCCTTCTTTACTTAATGGCTTAGTAGTGGATATTTCACTTAATTCTGTTTTTTGAAAATCATTTAAATCAAATAAATCTTTATCGTTAAGAGTTTTATAATCCATTAAAATCTTTTTTTCTTTGTAATATTTGTACATTTTATTTGTGTTTTCTAATGCCATAACCTTACCACAACTTGTAAGTAATAAAACAATTAATAATATTTTTTTCATAAATCTCCTTTCTAACCCCTTCATATATAACATACGACGCAAAGTGCTTATTTCCTTTTAAAAAATGGGTTTTTTTTAGTTTTTAGTAATTTATAAAAAAATATAGTTAGAATAAAATATACTGTAGTATTTAGAAAGGAAAAAAATATGAAAATAGGGATAACTTTAATAAGCTCTTTTTTTTGTAAAACATTAGGATGTTTTGATAATCTTTTAACAACATTAATAATATTTATATCAATGGATTATATAACTGGCATAATGAAAGCAATTATTAATAAAAAATTATCTAGTGAAGTTGGCTTTAAGGGTATATTTAAAAAGGTATTAATAATATTTATGGTTGCTCTTGCGACAGGTTTAGATACTTTATTAAATAATAGTGGTATAAGATATATAGTAATAATATTTTATATAGTAAATGAGGCAATATCAATAATAGAAAATGCTGTTAAACTTGGTATTCCTGTTCCAAATAAAATAAAAGAGACATTAATTAATTTAAAAAATAATAATCATTAATTTGTTACGCATTTAGTTTTTGTGCTATAATATATCCCAACGAGGAGAGAAAGTATGACAAATATAGAAATAATAAATTCATTAAAACAAAGTATGCCGAAAAGTATAACGGCAATAGGATATGGATCAGGTGTATTTAAGCAAACGGGTTATCAAGAAAATGAGAAACCAGATAAAGATGTAATTTTAGTAGTAGATGATTTTAAACAATTTTTAATTGAAGATTATGAAATAAATCCAGAACATTTTTCAAAAGATTTTAATAAGAATATTTTATATAAAAGAAATGAGAAAACTAATTTTTATAATAACTTAGGATGCCTTAAGTTATATCATAATGGAATTCATTTTAAAGTAATGATAGTATCAAAAAGTGCTTTAGAATATGATTTAAAAACATGGAAATATTTTGGAATGGCAGGAAGATTATCAAAACCAATTTTATATCAAGATATGCCTGCAAACTTAGAAAAAGCTATAATAAAAAATAGAGAAAATATGTTAATAACATCATTACTTTTAAATAGTGAAGATAAATTAAGTAAAATGAAATTATATGAAACAATATCAAAAATAACATATTTATATGATTTTAGAACAATTTTTCATGCTGAGAAAAAGACTAAATCATCAGATATAGTGGGAGGTTCATTACAATTTTTTGAAAATGAATATGGAGAAAATCCAATTGCAAGAATTAACGATGATATTGTGTATAATGCTCATCCTATAGAATTAATTGATTCACTTCCTTCTAATTTGAAAAATACAATATATTCAGAATTTAATAAAAAACCTGTTATGACTTACGAAGAATTATCCCAAGTAATAGAAAATTATTTTAAAAAGACAAACTTTACAAATTCTATTAGATTTGCTCTTTCATCAGGAGCAATATTAGGTGTTAAAGGTTCAGCTCAGCACGTACTTCAAAAGTTTAAAAAAGCGAACAGATAGTGAACTTTACTTTTAATGTTAAATTTGCTATACTTTATAAGGTAAAGTTGGTGATAAAATGAAGATAAAATCAGTTGATTTAGTTATTTCTGCGATAAGACGTAGTCAATATCCAACAGATAAAAAACCAGAATATTTGTTAGTTGGGCGTTCTAATGTTGGTAAAAGTAGTTTTATAAATACTATAATAAATAGAAAAAATTTTGCTCGTACGTCAAGTAGACCAGGTAAAACACAAACTATTAATTTTTACAATGTTAATGATGAATTTTATTTAGTAGATGCTCCAGGTTATGGATTTGCACAAGTAAGCAAAACTAAAAGAAAAAAATTTGGATTAATGATTGAAGATTATATAATTAATAGAAAAAATTTAAAGTGTGTTTTTCTATTAGTTGATTTTAGACATAGACCAACAAATGATGATATTCTTATGTATAATTTCTTAAAATATTATAAAATACCTGTTACTATAGTTGCTACAAAAGTAGATAAAATAGGTATTACTTCTAGACAAAAACAACGCAATTTGGTTTTAAATGATTTAGATTTGGTGGTTGGTGATGAATTTATTGCATTTTCAAGTATTACAAAAGATGGTAAAGAAGAAATTCATAAAAAAATAGAAAGAACAATGTAAATTTATAACATTAGATTATTATATTTCATACACTACTTTAGGTGATTAAATGAAATTAATAATAGATGATGGTATTACTATATTTTTAGGTAAATTAATAAATATAAGTGATAAAAATAATGTTGAAAATAAAATATTAAAAATTATAAAAAAAAATTATGATATCGATTTAAATGGTTATTATAATGTAGATATATATACTGATAAAAATTATGGTGTAGTTATTAAAATGAAGAAAGATGAACTTGATTATTTAGAATATTTTACAAATGCTTTGGAACTCAATATTGAAATAAAAGAAAGTTCTTTTCTTTATAAAATAGATGATATTTTTAACTTTGAAAAAAATTTTTTAAATAAATTTAAAATATACAAGTTAAAAGATAATATATATTTATCAGCTAATCAATTGCTTTCTTTAGCTGATGAAGGAATATTATTAGAAAACGGTAAAATTATATTTGGAAAAGAAGTAGAAAAAATTAAAAATAAAAGTCAAATTATAAAAGTGTAGGTGATAAATATGCAAAAGCAAACGGTTGCATTAGTTGGAAGACCAAATGTTGGTAAAAGTACAATATTTAATCGTATGGTTGGTAGTAAAATTGCTATAATTGAAGATACTCCAGGTGTAACAAGGGATAGATTATATGGAACTGTTAATTATTTAGATTATTCATTTCATCTTATAGATACTGGTGGAATAGATATTGAAAAAGCTGATTTTAATACAGAAATAAAAGCACAAGCAGAAATTGCAATTGAAGAGGCTGATATTGTTTTATTTATTGTTGATGGAAAAGAAGGATTAACATCAAATGATTATACGGTAAGAGATATATTGAAAAAAAGTGGTAAAAAAGTAATAGTTGCAATTAATAAAACAGATTCAAAAGCTTATCAAGATAATAAATATGAATTTTATAATTTAGCTTTTGATGATTATGTTGAACTGTCAGCTGAACACAATATTGGGATATCAACACTATTAGATGAAATAGTTGCTACATTTCCACAGACTAATGATGAAGAAGATGATGATATAGTTAAATTTTCAATAATTGGTAGACCAAATGTTGGTAAAAGTAGTTTAGTTAATGCACTTTTAAATGAGGATAGGGTAATAGTAAGCCCAATAGCTGGTACTACAAGAGATGCAATTGATACGCCTTTTAAATATAATGGTAAGGATTTTGTTGTTATTGATACAGCTGGTATGCGTAAACGTGGTAAGATATATGAAAACGTTGAAAAATATAGTTTATTACGTTCTTTAAAAGCAATTGATAGGTCTAATGTATGTGTTCTTGTTATAAATGCTGAAGAAGGCATTATTGAACATGATAAACATATTGCTGGGTATGCATTAGAAGCTGGTAAAGCAATAGTTATTGTAGTAAATAAATGGGATACTATAGAGGATAAAGATAGTGCAATGAAAAAATTTAAAGAAGACATTAGGGATAATTTTGCTTTTATGCCTTATGCTGAAATTGTATTTTTATCTGCACTTACTAAAAAAAGAATTCATACGCTTATGCCTCAAATTATTAAAGCAGATGAAAATGCACATAAGAAAATATCTACTAGTGCTTTAAATAATGTTATAACAGATGCTTATGCTTTAAATTTACCACCTTCTTATAAAGGTAAGCGGTTGAAAATATATTTTTCAAATCAATCAAACATTTGTCCCCCAACTTTTAATATTCAAGTTAACAGTAAAGGATTAATTCATTTTTCATATGAAAGATATTTGGAAAATAAAATAAGGGAAAATTTTGATTTTACAGGGACACCTATTGTTTTAAATTTTAAAAATAAAGGAGAACAGTAGCCTAAAAAAACCTTCTACATATAATATTGTAGGAGGTTTTATAATTGAATTTTTCAGATAATTTTTTTAAACGTGTAGAGAAAAAAACAAATGTTAATAAAGAAGTTATTCTTGATTTAGCTAAGAAACTTCAAGAAAATAATTTAAAAAATGAAGATACTTTAAGAGAGGTAATAACAACATTAAGTGAAATGACTGGTAAAGAAGTTTCTAAAGAAAAACAAGATAAGATTATAGAAACAGTTATTAATGATAAAGTCCCAAAAGATATTGATAAAATGATTTGATTAATATCTTTTTTTAATAATTTGTAGTTCATATTATTTTGTTTATTTCATATATTTAAATGAAAGTAGGGATAATATGGAAAAAATTGATATTATAAAGAATATTACTGAAAGAACAGGTGGGGATATATATTTAGGAGTTGTAGGAGCGGTAAGAACAGGGAAATCAACGTTTATTAAACGATTTATTGAAAATTTAGTAGTTCCTAATATAGAAGATGAATATGAAAGAAAAAGAACATTAGATGAAATTCCACAATCTGCTCAGGGTAAAACTATTATGACAACTGAACCTAAATTTGTGCCTAGTAATGCAGCTAAAATAAATATTGATGATTTTTCAGCGAAAGTAAGATTAGTTGATTGTGTTGGATATATTATTGATGGAGCTAAAGGATATGAGGATGAAAATGGTCCTAGAATGGTTCATACACCTTGGTATGAAGAGTCTATTCCATTTGTAGAAGCTGCAGAAATAGGAACGGAAAAGGTAATAAAAGACCATTCAAGTATTGGTGTTTTGGTAACTACAGATGGCTCTATTGGAGAATTTGAAAGAGAGGTTTATGTAGATGCTGAGCGGAGAATTTCAGGTGAACTTAAAGATATTGGAAAACCATATATAGTAATTTTAAATTCAACGCATCCAATGCTTCCGGAAACCGAAAATTTAGCCGAAAAATTAAAAGAGGAATATAAAGTTCCAGTTATACCAATGAATATTGATAATATGAGTGAAAGAGATGCTTATAATATTTTAAAAGAGGCATTATATGAATTTCCAGTTACTTGTATAGATGTTGAAATGGCAGATTGGGTTGCTTGTTTAGATGTTAATAATTGGTTAAAAAAATCATATATTTCTTCCATTAAGGAAAGTATTCATGAAATAGATAAATTAAGAGATATTGATCAAATAATAGATAATTTTCAAAATTGTGAATATATAGAAAAGGCATATTTATCAGAAGTAGATACTGCTACAGGTAATGTTAAAGTTAAATTAAAAACTCCAGATAATTTGTATAATGATGTTTTAAAGGAAATAATAGGGGTTGATATAACTAGTAAATCACAGCTGTTAAGTATGTTTCAAGATTTAAGTATTGCTAAAAAGGAATATGATCAAGTAAAAGATGCTTTAAAGATGGTAAAACAAACAGGATATGGGGTAGCTTCTCCAACTTTGTCTGATATGTCTTTAGATACACCAGAAATTATTAAGCAAGGAAGTAGATATGGTATAAAATTAAAGGCTGTTGCTCCTTCTATTCATATGATTAGAGTTGATGTTGAAAGTACATTTGAACCAATAATAGGTTCAGAGATACAAAGTAAAGAATTAATTAATTATTTAATGAAAGATAAGGAATCAGAAAGTGAAAATATATGGAAAAGTGAAATATTCGGAAGAAGTTTAGATGTTATTGTTCAGGAAGGAATTCAAGCAAAATTATCTTTAATGCCTGAGTCTGTTAGATATAAATTAAAACAAACATTATCAAAAATAGTAAATAAGGGGTCTGGAAATTTATTTGCAATAGTTATTTAATAAAAATATTACCAACCAATGAAAATTTAAAATAATTTAATATAAAAATAGTATTTAAAAGTGTAAAAACCCTTAAAATATATTGATTTTTCTAGTTAAACATGGTACCATGTAAATGTAAGCAAGATAGCTTAACACATAATAAGGGAGGTATACGAAATGACTAAACAAAATTTAGTAAATTATATTGCAGAAGAAACAGGAATGACTAAAGCAGATGCTACAAGAGCTTTAGATGCTGTATTAAACGGAATTGTAGAAGGTTTAAAAACAGAAGGTAAAGTTACTTTAACTGGATTTGCTACTTTTGCAGCTCAACACAAAGATGCTAGACAAGGACGTAATCCTAGAACTGGTGAAGCTGTAACTATTCCTGCAAGAACAGCTGTTTCAATTAAAGCTGGAGCAAAATTAAAAGATGCATTAAACTAAGGTGAATAACCTTTTTTTAATGTATAATTGGAGATGAATGAATGTTTGAAACTGCTATAAAACTTTTAAATAAAATAAATAGTTATGGATATACTGCATATATGGTTGGTGGATATCCTAGAGATTTATATTTGAAAAGAACATTTACTGATATAGATATATGTACTGATGCAACGCCTATGGAATTACATAAAATATTTCCAGAGATAGTAACAACAAATTCAGAATATGGATCAGTTACAGTAATTTTTGAAAAAACGAAATTTGAAATTACAACGTTTAGAAAAGAATTTAAATATAAAGATAGTAGAAGACCCGAAAAAATAGAATATGTAGATACTTTAGAAGAAGATATAAAAAGAAGAGATTTTACAATAAATACTCTTTGTATTGATAAAGATGGTAATCAAATTGATTTAATTGGTGCTAAACATGATTTAGATAATAAAATAATTAGAACAGTGGGTAATCCTAAAATAAGATTAAAGGAAGATGCTCTTCGTATTTTAAGGGCAATAAGGTTTGCTACAACTTTAAATTTTTCTTTGGAACCAAAGTTAAAAAATTATATTCGCAAGTATGGACATAATTTAAAAAAGCTTTCAAAAGATAGAAAAAAAGAAGAGTTAGATTTAATATTTTCGAGTCCTAATAAAGCATATGGTATAGAGTTGTTAATAGATTTAAAATTGGCTGATTGTTTGGATATTCCTAATTTAAAGAGAATAAAAATAACTCCATCTATGCTTGTGACATGGTCACAGTTAAATGTCTTAGATAAATACAATTTTAATACAATTGAAAAGGAAAGTATTATAAAAATTAATGAAGTTAAAGATAAAAATTTATTAGATAATCACACTTTATATAATTATGGATTATATATTTGTACATTGGCTGCAGAGTTGAATGATATTGATAAAAAAATGATAAATAAAATATATGCTGAAATGCCAATTAAAAGTAGATTAGATATCGCACTTTCACCTATAGAAATATGTAATATATTAAATAAGGAAGCTGGTCCTTTTTTAAAACCATTGTTGAAGGAAATAGAAAATGAAATTTTAGAAGGTAATATTAAAAATACAAAAGAGGATATTACTAATTATATATTAAATAATTAAGCCATATTGGCTTTTTTCTTTTAAAAATATTGGAAATGTATTTAATTTAAGATATAATAAATTTTAAGGTGATTGAAATGACAGGCAAAATATTAGAATTATTACAAAATGGAAATATTATGGTACCAACTGTATTATTACAAAATTATAAATATTTAAAAATAACTGATAAAGAATTAATAATACTTATATATTTAATTGGTAATCCTGAATTTGATCCAGAGAAAATATCAAAGGATTTAAATATAAAATTACCTGATACTTTAAAATTAATTGATAGTTTATCAAATAAAGAAATATTAAAAATATCAGTAAAATCAGGAAAAATATGTGAAGAATATATTGATCTTACTGGGTTATATAAAAAATTAACGATGTGTATAATAAATGAAAAAGAAGAAAAGGTGAAAAATACAATATATGATAAGTTTGAAAAAGAATTTGGAAGAACATTAAGTCCGATGGAATATGAAATAATAGGGGCTTGGTTAGACGGGAATTATAGTGAAGAGTTAATTGAATTTGCTTTAAAAGAAGCTATTTATAACGGGGTATCTAATTTAAGGTATATTGATAAAATTTTATCTGAATGGTATAAAAAGGGAATAAAAAATTCAAATGATATAGCAAAACAAAGGGAAATAAGAAATAAAAAACCAAAGAAAGAAGTATTTGAATATGACTGGCTCAACGAAAATGATTGAAAATTATTTAGATAAAATTATTCCAAATCCTAAATGTGAGCTCAATTATAATAAAGATTATGAATTGCTTTTGGCTACTATGTTGAGTGCTCAAACAACTGATAAGAGAGTAAATGAAGTAACTAAAATATTATTTAATAAATATAAAACATTAGATGAATTATCAAAGGCTGATATAAAAGATGTAAAAAAAATAATTAGACCACTGGGAACTTATAATATAAAATCATCTAATTTGATAAATATAGCTACAAAATTGGTAAATGATTATAATGGTCAATTACCTAATAATAGAGAGTATTTAGAAAGTTTATCGGGTGTAGGAAGAAAAACGGCAAATGTTGTTTTATCAAATATTTTTAATGTTCCTTGTATTGCTGTAGATACCCATGTTTCTAGAGTTAGTAAAAGGTTAAATTTAGTTAATGAAAATGATGAGCCCTTTAAAATAGAGGTTAAATTAAATAAAAAATTTAAAAAAGAAAATTTATGTAAATTGCATCATCAGCTTGTTTTATTTGGTAGGTATTATTGTAAAGCTAAAAATCCTAAATGTGAAAACTGTGAATTAAAATTAATTTGTAATTATTATAAAAAATTATCATAAAAAAAAGGAAACTGTTAATTTATGTCGTATATTAATATATGAAAGGGTAAAATCCCTTTCTAGAAAGGAGTCATTTTATTATTATTCTTCATTAAAAGAAAAGGCTTATTTATATTGTATTCTAAGAAAAAAGGAACTTTGTGTTCCTTTTTAGTTTAATTAACTGTTACAGTTCTAGTTAGTGTTGTTACAACTTCATTTTGATATGTAACTTTATAAGTAAATGTATAAGTTTCACCAGCTGTAGAACCAACTACTTCTTTCCAATTGCTTAGAACTGTTTTACTTGCATCTTGAACAGTTAAAGTAATTTTAACATCACTACTTTTAGTTATGTCTTCACCATCTAAACTGACTGAAACTGAAGGATCAGTGTAATTAGTTGGTGCGGTTAGTGTATCGTTAGATTTACCATTTAAAGTAGCTTTAACATCACTTACAGAGCCACCTTTATATTCTGCAGTAGTTTCAGTTCCAGAACTTTCAGCTCCTTTAAAATTAGTATAAGTAGATTTAACTACAATCTTTTGTGTTCCTGTTGGAAGTTTAACAGAAGCACTATTTTCACTAGTTGTTGTAAGAAGTGAAAGACCTGTAGATGTTTTAGCATACACATTATAACAAACACTACCTAATGTCTTATTGTTAACAGACATTACGTAAGATAAATAAGTATTTTGGTCTTTAGAAAGAGAAAATGCTTTATTAATAAGTGGACTCCAATAACTATTATTTAAAGCGTCTGGTGTACCAATTCCTTTCCATGTAACAGTAGCTTTACTACCTTGAATAGATGCTTTTAAATCACTAACATTTGATAAAGTATTAAATCTAGCTGATACTTCAGTTGGTTTACTACTTTCTTTAAATAATTCGGTAGTTTTCATAGAATCAGGTGTGTTTTCACTTGGCAACATTGAATAGCCTGTATATTTTTCAACTGTAACTTCAACAACACCACTTGGTTTTGAGAATGTTTTATCTTTAGTAAAGAAATTTTTAGCAACAGCTTGGAATAATTTAGCATTTTGACTTGATCCAAATTTGTTATATCCATCTTTCCATGAATTATAACCATACCAAACAGAAATTGCATATTCAGAATTATATCCTGCAAACCATAAATCATTTACGGCATTACTTGGTAAATTATGAGCTGTCATAAATTTAGAATCAAAGTTTGTAGTTCCTGATTTAGCTGCAAATTGTGAATCATTAATATTGTTATATTTTCCTAAAGCATTTTGTCCTGTATCAACTAGCATATCAGTTACCATATAAGCTGTTTCAGCACTCATAACTTTAGTTTTTTTATAATTATTTTTATAAACTTTACCAGTTTCATCAAATTCAACTTTGGTAAATGTATGTGGTTCATTATAAACACCACTATTACCAAATGCGGCATAAGCTGCGGCAACGGTCATTGGCGATTCACCAACTTTTTTCTGACTATCACCATAGCCACCTATGGAATGAGCTTCATGTATTTTACCATTACTTGCAACTTCAGGTGATAGACCTAGTTTTGTTACAAAATCTTTAATATCAGAATTTTTAACACTTTGGAATGTTTTTAATGCAGGAATGTTTCTAGATTCTATTAGAGCTTGTCTTATTGTAATGATTCCTTTGTAATTACCATCCCAGTTGTTAATTTCAGTTCCATCACTATAAGTATGTTTATCATCAATAATAGGATGATCAGTATTCCATCCATTATATTCAATGGCAGGTCCATAATCGTAAAGTGGTTTAGCAGTAGAACCAATTTGTTTATATATACCGGTTGCATAATTTAAGTTCTTAGCTCCTGTTTGATTTCTACCAGAACCGATTGCGACAATAGCTCCAGTTTTAGTTTCCATAGCAATAATACCGGCTTGAACTTTATCGTTTTCCCATGTGTAGTTAGTTCCATTCATAATCTTAGTTACTTCATCTTGTTTGCTTCTATTCATAGTTGTATAAATTTTCATAGAATATGAATATGGATCATATCCGGTTTTTTCACTAACTTCTTCTGCAACTCTATCAATAAATCCTTGATAATTAGCATTGCTGGTATTAGCACTTCTACCTTTTATAACAATTTTATCAACGGTCATTTTTTTAGCTATGTTATATTCTTCATCTGTTATATAACCATGTCTTTTCATTAATTTTAATACAAGTAATCTTCTTGTTTCTGTTTTATCAGGATTAATATTCGGATCATATGAAACTGGTGATTGAAACATACCAGCAATCATAGCGGCTTCAGATAAATTTAAATCTTTAGCTTCTTTGTTGAAATATGTTTCGGCTGCTTGTTCAACACCATATGCACCACTACCTAAATAATATGAATTAACATAAAATTCTAATATTTCTTCTTTAGAGTAGTTAGGTTCTATTTGAAACATTGAAATATAAATATCAGTAAACTTACGTTTAATACCATCTAGTCCATTTGCGACATTAGATGTGTATTGGTTTTTAGAAACTTGCATTGTTAGTGTTGAAGCTCCGCCTGCATTTTGTCCTAGTAATTGACCAAATGATGCTTTTAAAAAACGTGGAAGGTCAAAACCATTATGCTCAAAAAATCTTGAATCTTCAGTAGCTACAATTGCATTAACTAATTCTTCACTCATTTGATTATAAGTAATTTTTTGCCTCATTTGTTTACCTAGTTTTGCATAAACATTGCCATCGCTATCAAGTAAGGTACTTGCTTCTTTAGTATATAGTTTATTTGGATTAAATTTACCAGCAGTAGTTGCAATGAAAATAAAGAATGCAATACCTGCAATAATGCATAATAGCATTAAAATTAAAAAGGCTAATAAAATTTTTTTACCAAATTTCTTTTTCTTTTTACCTTTTTTAGCCATATTTTCACTTCTTTCTGCTAAAGCTTTTTTACTTGGTTTTATTTTTAAATCTGCTTGATTAGTAATGCCATCAATCGCTTTTTGCTCGTTTTTTCTTTTATTAAGTTTGTTTTTCCATTTGATAAATGGTATAAACCATATTAAGTTAATTATGATAAATATTACCAATGCCACTATAAAATTAACAACAATTGTGCCAATAATTAAAATAATTATAGATAAAATTAATATAAGTAAATTAAATTTATCTTTTTTTAAATAAACAGTTAAATCATTCATATGCTACCTCCATTAAAATAAAGTTTATTAACAATTTCTAAATAATCAACTCTAGGATTATATTTATCTAAAATTATAAACCCATTTTCTTCAAAATATGAAATTGGTATAGATTTTCTGGCTGATTCGTTTAAAAAATTTATTAAACTTTCTATTGAAAGATAAAAAGTTTTGTTAATAGTTGTAAATCTAACAATTAGAAAGCCAATTCCTCCATGTTTATAAATTTGTTTTAAATGTTTTATTTGATGAGAATGTATGTTACTTAGGGGGAAAGCTGTTTTTAATTTAGTTTCTTTAGCTTCAAAATCAATATATCTTCCTTTATATATACCATTATAATCTGTGGTTGATGGTGTTCTAAAATACCCTTCTTTTATTACGGCTTCTAATCTAGATGGATAATTAACTTTTGAAATGGTAATAGGGGTGGGTTTTTTGTAAATAACAGCAATGTCATTAATAAGATAATATTCATTGCTTGCTTTTAAATCATCTTCTAAACTCATTCCTCTATTAGCGTAACTATTTATATTTTTAAATTTGCTCCCTGTTATTCTCTTCATATTAACACCATAACAATTATACTATATTTTACACAAATTAACAAATGAAAAAATGTAAAGTTCTAAATATGACAAGCTTTGTCGAAATTATATGTTTTAATATAGTTAAATGTTAATATAAATTTGGTGATAAAATGAATATTAATACTGTAAATAATATATTTAATGAAATGTTAAATGATGTCAAGTATTTAAAGATTAAATCAAACGTGATTAAAATAAATAGTTGTTTAAAGGAAAAATAAAGAGTAAAATTATTGAATAGGTGAGGTTATGTTTAAATTATTTTATCTTTTTATGGTATATGCAATATTAGGCTGGTTAATGGAAGTTGTAATAGTGTCAATACATAAGAAAAGTTTATCTGCAAGAGGTTTTTTAGTAGGTCCTTGGTGTCCCATTTATGGGTTTGGTGCGGTATTTATAACATTATTTTTGAAAAAATATAATGATGATTTATGGGCACTTTTTGTAAACTCGTTTTTATTGGGATCTATATTAGAATATTTTACAAGTTACATTATGGAAAAAATATTTAAAGCACGCTGGTGGGATTATAGTGATCATAAGTATAATTTGAATGGAAGAATAAGTTTAACTACATCATTAGGTTTTGGTGTGTTGGGTGTTATTGTTGTAAAAATATTTAACCCCTTTTTTATGAAATTGCCTAATAGTATGCCACTAATAGTTTTTAACATAGTTATGATTTTAATGTTTATTGTATTTTTATCTGATGTTGTATTTTCATATATCGTTATTAGTCGTATTAAGAAGGTAAGCAAAAATCAAAAAGATATAACTGAAATATCCACAGAGGAATTAAAAAAGGCACTTAAAAATAAATCATACTTTAATAGGAGACTGTTAAATTCTTTCCCTAATTTAAAATTTAATATTAAAAATTTACAAAATAATGATATAATGAAGTAAATTAGGAGGGGCTTATATGTTAAAAAGAAAGGAATTAGATTTTTCATCACTTCCAAAAGCAATTCAAGGAATGACAGAAGATGATATAAATGCAGCTGCAATAATTGATGAATTAATTGCTGCAAAAGGCGAAATTAAAACACTTGCGACTTTAATTTTATTAGATGATATGAATATAAGGGGCATTCAAATTTATCAATTTTATAAACTTTCAAATAAAAATATTGATAAATTTTATAATAATATTATTAACATAAAAGAAGAAGATATATTAAATTTAAATGTTTTATGTGCACCTGTATGTGCTTTTAAAGCTTTATTTACAGGAAATATACATGAAAGGGAAGAAAAATCAGAAAAATATTTATTTACAAATGATGAAAGAGAAAAGTATACTAAAATGGTTAAAGAAAAAAATGAAAATTTAAAAGATTTTAATCCATGTATATGTACAAAAGATGCCTTAAAAATAATTGATGATAATGGCTTTATATTAGGTTATGAAAAAACATATAAAAACAATGAAAATAAAAAGATAACATATCGTGTTTTTTACAATGAATATAATGATATAATATACACTCATTCATTAGAAAATATATTTCTTTGGGGCGCTTCTAAATTAAATGCTGTAAGAGAGTCAAAAAATATCAATTGTAAAAAAAATCCTTGTAATGCTTATTACAATGTTCCAAGTGTTGTTGGTTATAATATAGAACTTAAACAGCATCCTTTTAAAACATATAAAAGTATAATTCAAAAAAATGAAAAACATATAGAAAATATTAAAAAAAATTATTATGATAATAATCTTTTTCCAATTATTGAAACAGTAACAAGCATGAAATACAAAGAAGAATATCCATCATACAAAACTTGTGTAGTTGCATCAATCTATGATTTATTAACGTTTAATGAAACATATAAACATTTAGATGCTGGATTAAAAAAAATATATAAACCATTATTAGATTCTGCTTCGGATAAGGCATATGATGAGGTAATAAGTCATCTAAATTCAGATGAAGGAATTGAAATAGCAATCGATTTACAAAATATTTTAGGAATAAGCTTAGATAAAACAAAATTGTTTATGGCAAAGGATAGATATTGTGAAAAAAATGGTCATGAAGTAACTTTTTCCGAAACTAAATTTATAAGTAAATTAATATCAGATAATCCTTGGACGAAAGACATAAATAAAAGAATCATTAAGATATTAGGTCATGAAATAGAACCAGTTCATAAAGACTAAAAAGCCTTTTTAATTGCTTAAATTTAAAAAATCCATAAAAAATTATTATTAAAATATTAAAATTTGCATAATGAAAACATCAAATTCATTAAAAAAACTGCTTAATTTTATTAAATTGGCAGTTTGATTGTACTATTTAATTAATATATAATCTCAGTAAAGAAAGGGAGGTGTGCACCAAAATAAGATATAAAAAATATTAAAATCGTTTTTTTGTATAACCGCTCCAAATACTTAACAATGAACTTAATCAAACCCATTTTGGTGCATATCTCTCACTTTATTTTATATCTAAAGGAATGATTAAGTTATCTCGTCTTAAAGAAGCATTAGCTTCTTTTTTCAATATAATAAGCATAATATTCTTCTAAAGTAATATCATCATCATGTATAATTTTGGCCGCTTTTTTGCCGACATATCTATAGTGCCATGATTCATATTTATATCCTGTAATATCTTCTTTATCTTTAGGGAATCTTAAAATAAATCCATATTTATAAGCATTTTCTTTAAGCCATTTAGCTTCATTAGTATTATCAAATTTATCACTTATTTCATTTAAATCTGTACATAATCCAGTTTGATGTTCTGAATATCCAGGTCTAGCTGAGTAAATATCAGCGGCCTTTTTACCATCACGTTTAACATAGTTATTATATAAGGTATTTTGATATTCATAATTTCTAAAAGATGACATATTATAAATAGTCATATTATCAAGTTTAGCACCATCAACCATTTCCATTAAAGCATCAGCAGCTTCTTTTCTCATTTTATTATTTGTTCCTTTATTATATTGTCCAGTTAAAGTAACTAAATCACTAGGAGTATAATTAGAACTTAAATGATAAAATTTATTGACTAAAACTAAATTATCAGCATCTAAATTACTATCAACCAGTTCATTATAAAATCCCAAATCAGCCTTAGAATTAACAATACTAATTATTTTTTTAGAACTTACATTATGACTATTTCCATAATCTAAATAGCGGGCTACATTTTCATTAATATAATATTTTTCAGAAACTAAATTAGCAAGTAATTTAGAAGCAGGGTAATTCATTAAATCGTAATTAGAATTAATAATAATAATTATATCTTCTAAATTAGCTTTTTTATTTTTTGAATAATAGGTTATATATTTTTCAAAATTTTTTTCTTTATAATTTTTACAATTTAAAATATTAATTAAATTTTTATCATAACCTAATTTTAAAATTAAATTATAATTATTCTTTGACACTTTACTACTAATAGTTTTTATTTCTTTTTCACTATATCCTTTCTTTTTAAATGAATTGGTTTCTTTAAAAAGAAAAAAATATGATAAGAGAAAAATTAATATTAATATAATAAATATAAATATTTTTTTCATGATAACACCTTACTTATCTAAATAATATGCATAATAT
>CAVKUP010000003.1:0-52703 GCA_963659735.1 bacterium | reverse complement strand
AATATCAATTCATTTATCAAATTTATTGTTCACCAACACTATTTGACAAAGAACCCAATTTTTTATGCTTCTATAAAAAACTTTTTATACCAAACCAAAAATACATAAACTGTCCAAATTTTACGGCAGTTATTTTTTTTGCCATTATAATGATCTTTTAGTAATTTCAATAATTTATTTTGATCAAAAAATTCTTTGGTAAACTCTTCATTAAACATATCTTTCGCAATATTATAATATTTTTCTTCTCTAAACCATTTAATAATAGGAACAGGAAAACCTTTTTTTCTTCTCTTATACCAGGCCTCTGGTATTCTTTTAGAAGCAGCTTTTCTTAATATATATTTTGTTGTATCATGTGATATTTTATAATCAGAAGGAATAGTGCTTGCTAAAGCAAAAACCTCTTTATCAAGAATAGGCGTTCTAAGCTCTATAGAATTTGCCATACTCATCTTATCAGCTTTCAATAAAATATCATTAGGTAACCAAAAATTCATATCTAAATATTGCATTTTAGTTAAATCATCTTCATTTTTAACCTTATCAAAATATGGCTTAGTAATATCTTGAAATCTTAAATTATTTTTATATTCATCAGAAAGTATTCCATTAGCTTCATTATTATCAAAAACAAATGCTTGACCAACATAATAATCTTCTAATTTACTGCCACCTTTAGTTAAAAAATTCTTACCATGAAAGCTTGGAAAAGGGGATACTATAGTTTTAACAAACTTTCTTAGAAAGAAAGGTAATTTACGATATTTTTTAAGTTTAATATCTTCATCATAGTTTGTATATCCTCCAAAAAGTTCATCCGCACCTTCACCAGATAAAACAACCTTAACATCCTTAACTGCTAATTTAGAAAGAAAATAAAGAGGAACAGCTGATAAATTAGCCGTAGGTTCATCCGCATAATATTCAACCTTATCAATACTATCAAAAAAATCATCCGCATTTATTAATTCATTTTTATTTTGAATATTTAAAATATCTGATAATTCTTTTGCAAGTGGAACTTCATTAAAATTCTTATAATCAAACCCAACCGAAAAAGTTTTATCAGGTTTTAAATAACTAACAACATAAGATGAATCAATACCTCCAGATAAATAAGAACCAATCTCAACATCACTAATTAAATGTGTATCTATAGACTTAGTAATAACATCATCGATCTTATTTGTAAGCTTATTAAAATCTTGATTACAAGGTTTAAATTCTACATTATAATAAGCTTCAGTTTTAAACTCATTTTCTAAAAAATCATAAATAAAATAATGACCAGGTTTTAATTTATAAACACCTTTAAAAAACGTTTCATCTAAAACTGATGTTTGAAAAGTTAAATAAGGCTTTAAAGCATCTTTATTTACTTTTTTAACAAAATCAGGATGTTTTAAAAAACTTTTAATCTCTGAACCATACATAAATGTATTATTCATATTACAATAATAAAATGGCTTTTGACCAAAATGATCTCGTGCTCCAAATAACTTTTTATTTTTTCCATCCCATATAACAAAAGCAAACATACCTCTTAACTTATCTAATATCTTAACCCCATATTCCTCATAACCATGAAGAATAACTTCAGTATCAGCCTTAGTTTTAAAAATATGGCCTTTCTTAATTAAATCATCCTTAATATCTAAAAAATTATAAATCTCACCATTAAAAGTAATATGCATACTATCATCTTCATTACCCATAGGTTGTCTGCCACCTTTAAGATCAATAATAGAAAGTCTTCTAAAACCCATCGCAATAAAATCATCTTTAAAATAAGATTCATCATCAGGTCCACGGTGAGAAATCATATCATTCATATTTTTAATATAACTTTTATCTTTTTTATTTACATATCCACAAAATCCACACATAACTAAACTCTTTCCTTTCCAAAAAACTCTAATATTTTATCAGTTTCAACTTCCAAAGGGTCAATAAATCTATCATCTAAATCAAACCTTTCTTTTAAAATTGAAAGCTCTGTGCATCCCAATATAAAACAGTCCGCATCAATATCTTTAATAGTATCTTTCCATAAATTAGCAGGAACATTTTCCCCTTGCTTTATGTAATCATAAATAATTTTCATAACATTATTTTGATTAGGCAAAACATAACATATATTTGCATCATTTAAATACTTTTGGTATAAATTTGATGATATAGTCCCACTTGTTGCCATTAAACAAGCCTTTTTATAATTATTTTTACTAATAAAATTAACCGTATTTTCAATCATATTACTTATTGGAATATTTATCTTACTTTGAACATCATTATGAAAATATACCGATGTATTACAAGGAATACTTATCATCTTACATCCAAGTTTTTCTAAAGTCATACAATCATTTAACAAATAAGGGTAGGGACTTTCCTTAGAATTATCAAGTATATATTCTGTTCTATCAGGCGTTCTTGCATCACTTAAAATAACAATATTCAAATGATCTTGATCCTTTAAAGCCTTAGTTTTTTTAGTAATTAATTCATAAAAATACGCACTAGCTAAAGGCCCTAGACCTCCAACAATTCCTAAATCATATTTCACATTTCATCTTCCTTTTTTGGTGGGTATAGTTTAAATATTTTCTTATCTTTATTATATATTCTATTAATCCAAAATAATCTTTTTAAACCATTATCCTTTTTGTTTTTTAAAGTATAAGCATACTTACCATCTTTAATTAAAGCTAAAGCCTTATTCAAAGTATCTTTATTATAAACATATTTTTTCAAAACACTAATAGGTGTATGAAGCCATAAAAATTCATCGTAATTATAAACAGTATCGTTATCTAAATTTAAAACATAATCTTCAACTAAATATTTAGATAAATTCTTCCCACAAGCAGTTGTAAAATAACTACTTCTTCCTTGTCTTATATTTATTTCAAATAACTTATACTTCTGGTCTCTATAATCATACTTTAAATCAAAATTAGAAAATCCAACATAATTAATATCTTCTAAAAAATTCCTGATTTTATCATAAATTTCTTTATTTCCAGAAGAAATTATAGCTTTATAATTACCAACACCATATGGAGTGTGCTCCTCTAAAATACATCTTCCAAAACACATCATCTTAACTTTACCTGAAGAATTAGAAAAACAGTTTAATACATACATCGTATCATCCGCACCAGGAATAAAATCTTGAACAATAATATGACCACTATAACCAGATGAAAATATTTTACTAATAATATCATTTAACTCATCATAATTATTTATCTTATAACTTTTCTCTTTCCCCTCAAAATTAACCTTAGAATATAAAGTAGAATTAGAAGGCTTTAAAGCAACTGGAAAATCAAAAGGTAATTTAATATTCATATCATCATTAGTAACAATATAAGTTTTAGGATAATCTAAATCATATTTTTCACATATATTATAAAACCCTTCCTTATCTTCCAAAACATCCTTTAAATTTTTATTCATAAAAGGCAATTTAAAATATTTTTCTAACATTTCTTTGTTATTAACAATAGGATTAGTATACCACTCCGCACAAGATAATAAAATTAATATATCATACTTCTTAGAATATTCTTTTCCTATATTAAGCAAAGAGTTTAAAAACACTTTTTCATCTTGGAAATTATCAATAATAATAGTGTCTAATATTTTACTATCCTTAGTTTCCCTTAATTGAAAAGAACCTACAACCAAAGATTTAACATTATATTCATCATTAAATGATCTAGCAAGTCCATATGCATTCGCATCTGTTCCAAGTATTACCGGTAGAAATGTCTTCATATAATCACACCCTTATGTCCTTAATTATATAACAAAACTTGACATAAAGCAATTATATATAAAAATAAGAAATGTGGAAAAAGTATAAAAAATGTGGAAAAAGTCAGATAATAAAAAGTCCTTATAAAATAACGCTTTTTAATCTGATTACAATTTGAAATGTATAATAAATGTCAAAAAAAAGTTGAAAACTTGTATACTTTTACTTTACGGTATGATATAATACCTCATAGGTGATTTAGTTATGGAAGAAATCAAAGCCATATTAGATGCGAATGAAAATTTAACAGAAGAAGTTAAAGACAATTTAATGGAATTGATAACCATTTTTCATGAAATATTTAAAGATGTAGATTTAACAGTTTTAAAAGAGCGACTTAAAACTTTAAAGATAAAAAGGGAAAGTATGTATTTAGTTAAAATGCCATGTAAGTACATCGCACATAATAATGAGATAGCTATTAACTATGGTCTTATCACAGAATCAGATGCGAGACATTGGCTTATGCATAGTTTACTTGGAGTTATTACAGCTAAAGATAATCATTATGGATTTAATGATGACAATGATACCTTTTTAGCCCTAAACGAAGGTTATACTGAAATACTTACCAATAATTTAATTGGTGATGTTGATAATAATTTCTTTACTGATGAAATTATAATGACTAATTTAATCAGTAAAGTCATTAAAGAAGATGTTTTATATAATGCTTATTTTAATAATGATCCAAAAATGCTTGTAAAAGCTATGGCTGAAGCGGAGGTTGAATAGTATGGTATTAGCTCAAATTAATAGTGATATGAATAGTAATTATGAAAATAGAAAGCATGGTGGCTATTCTAAAATTGGACATATGCAATATAAAATGATTAAATCATTTCCTCAAATAGGAATGGAAAACATTTTTGAATATGAATATTACTTTCCATATGGTCAAAAAATTGAACCAGGACAGTTGGAAAAATTAGCTGAATTAAAAAAGCAAGCAATTATAGAGCTAAAACAATCAATTAGTGCATATGATATGACAGGTGTTAAAACAAGATAATAAACACTTGTTATTTTTTAAAAACGTGCTATAATCAGTAGTGTAAATTTAAAGGCGAAGATTAGGACATAGTAGTAAAAATGTTATTTAAAGAGAGCTAATGATTGGTGTAAATTAGTAATAACATTTTACGAATTCACCCTAGGAGTTATATATGCAAAGATATATCGGTAACGCGTTATAGTTTTAAGGTAAGTAAACTTACAAATTAAGGTGGTACCACGTATAATCACGTCCTTATTAGGATGTGATTTTTTTTAATTAGGAGGGATAATATGAAAGAAAAATTAGAAAATATAAAAAATGAAGCCTTAGAAAAAATTGAAAAAATAAATGACTTGAAAGAATTAAACGAATTAAAAGTTTATCTTTTGGGTAAAAAAGGGACAATTAATGTTTTAACAAAAAACATGAAAGAATTATCACAAGAAGAGAAAAAAGAATTTGGTAAATTATTAAATGAAGTTAAAACAAGTATTAATGATTTATTTGAAAAAGCATATAAAAAATTAGAAGATAAAGCATTAGAAGAAAAAATTAATAAAGAAACTATAGATATAACACTACCTTCTTTAGAAATAAATAAAGGAGCTACGCATCCCCTAACACAAGTTATTGAAGAAATAGAAGATTTATTCATGTCAATGGGATTTGATGTCGCAGATGGACCTGAAGTAGAGGAAGATTTATATAATTTTGAAAAATTAAATTTACCAAAAAATCATCCGGCTAGAGATAATCAAGATAGCTTTTACATAACAGCAGAAAGATTATTGCGTACGCAAACAAGTCCAGTTCAAGCAAGAACAATGGATGCAAATAAAGAAAAAACAGAAATTAGAGTAATTTGTCCTGGTAAAGTTTATAGAAGAGATGATGATGATGCTACTCATTCACATCAATTTACCCAAATTGAAGGCTTACTTGTAGGTGAAAATATTTCACTAGCTCATCTAAAAGGGACAATGGAGGTATTTGTAAAAAAATTATTTGGTGAAGAAAGAAATATAAGACTTCGTCCAAACTATTTTCCATTTACAGAACCAAGTATTGAAATAGATGTTTCATGTCATAAATGTGGTGGTAATGGCTGCTCAATATGTAAAAATACAGGATGGATAGAAATATTAGGCTCTGGTATGGTTCATCCAAATGTATTAAAAGGATGTGGCTATGACCCTGAAAAATATACTGGATTTGCCTTTGGAATAGGTGCCGAAAGGGTTGCGATGCTTAAATATGGTATAACAGATATAAGAAACTTTTATACAAATGATTTGAGATTTTTAAATGACTTTAATCGTGTAGAAGGAGGAAATAGAAATGCTTGTAAGTAAAAACTTTTTAAATGATTACGTTGATGTAGAAAACATTAAAGCAAAAGATTTAGCCGATAAATTAGTATCAATCGGTAATGAATATGATGAGACTCATAAATTAGTCGATGCTGATGGATTAGTAGTAGGTGAAGTATTAGAATGCAAAATGCATCCTGAATCTTCAAAATTACATATATGTAAAGTAAATTTAGGTAGTGAAATAGTTCAAATCTTATGTGGTGCCCCTAACGTAGAAGAAAACATAAAAGTAATTGTTGCTAAAGTAGGAGCCCATCTTCCAGCTGGTGAGATAAAAAATGCAAAACTTGCTGGTGAAGAAAGTAATGGAATGATCTGTTCTTTAAATGAACTTGGAATTGAAAAAAAATACCTAAAACAATCAGATATTGATGGCATTTGTATTTTAGATGATGATGCTAAAGTGGGTGAAGATGCTTTAAAATATTTAAATTTATCAGATGAAGTAATTGACTTTGATTTTACTAGTAATAGGGCAGATATGTTAAGTATGATTGGTATTGCCTATGAAACAGCTGCTGCTTATAATTTAAAAGTTAAATTACCTGAAAATGAAATAACAGAAGATGAAGAAAATATAGAAAATGAATATAAATTAGATGTTCAAACAGATAAATGTAGTATTTATCTAGGCAAAGTTGCAGTAAATGTTACTATAAAAGATAGTCCAAAATTTATCAAAACAAGATTAATCGCATCTGGTATTAGACCAATCAACAACGTAGTTGATATTAGTAACTATGTTATGTTAGAATATGGTACACCACTTCATTTCTTTGATGCGGATAAATTAGGTAAAAAAATTATTGTAAGAAATGCTAAAGAAAATGAAAAATTAACAACATTAGATGGTAAAGAAAGAAGTTTATCTAGTAGTGATTTAGTAATTGCAAATGAAGAAAAAGCTGTTTGCTTAGCTGGTGTAATGGGCGGTGAAAACACAGAAGTAACAGACCAAACTAAAAATATATTTATTGAATGTGCTATATTTGATGGAACAAGTATTAGACTTACTTCTAAAAAAATAGTTCGTAGTGAAGCTTCAAATAGATATGAAAAAGGAATTGATCCAAATAGAATTGAAAAAGCAATTAAAAGAGCATGCTACCTACTTAATAAATATGCTAATGCATCTATTTGTAAAGGCTGCGTTTGTCATGACAAAACAGATAAAAATGATAAACTAATTGAAATTTCATTAGAAAAAATAAACAATGTTTTAGGATTGCCTTTAACAGTTGAAGATGTTTTAGATAGTTTAAATAGATTAAACTTCAAAGTAGAAAATGAGGGCAATAATTTTAAAGTATATGTTCCAACAAGAAGATTAGATGTTAATATTAAAGAAGATATAATTGAAGAAGTTGGTAGAATATATGGATATGATAAAATTGAAGGTAAACTTCCTGTTTTAAAAGCTAGAATTGGTTCAAGAACAGATAGAGAAAATATGTATCGTATAGTGCGTAGACAGTTACAATCATTAGGTTTAAATCAAGTTATTACATATTCGCTTTTAAAAGAAAGTGATAGTCAATTATTTGAAAATGAAAAAGAAAAAATTATTCTTTCAAATCCAATGAGTGAAGATAGAAAAGTTCTTAGAACAACATTAATTACATCATTATTAGAAGTATTTAATTATAACATAGCCCATAATGTTAAAAATATTAATATATTTGAAACAGGCTCTATTTATTTCAAAGAAAATGATTACATTGAGCAAGCAACAGTAGCTGGTTTAATGTATGGAGAATATTTAATGAATAATTGGCAAGGTATTAAAATAAATGTAGATTTTTATACAGTAAAAGGTGTCGTTGAAAATATACTTACATATCTAGGATTTAAAGGAAGATATTCATTTGAAACATCTAAAGTAAAAGATATGCATCCTGGAAGATGTGCAAATATTTTAATAGATAATAAGCAAGTTGGATTTGTTGGACAAATTCATCCAAATATATCTAAAAAAGAAGTTTATGCATTTGAATTAAATATAAGTGAAATAATGAATTTTAATGTAAAAATGATTAAAAGTAAAGAAATTTCAAAATATCCTAGCGTTAATAAAGATTTAGCATTCATTATGCCTAAATCATTAAAATCAAATGAAATAGAAAAAATTATTAAAAAAGCTGGAAGTCATTTGCTAACTGATATTAAACTATTTGATGTTTATGAAGGAGATAATGTAGATTCTAATGAAAAATCACTTGCATATTCTTTAACATTCTCATCACCTAATAAAACTTTAAGTGAACAAGAAGTAATGGAAGTATTTAATAACATAATTAAAGAAGTTACTGAAAAATTAAATGTAAAATTAAGAAACAAATAAACTCCAATTTGGAGTTTTTGCATTTTTCAAAGAAATATGGTAAAATATCTTGAAAAAAAGGAGCTTAACATGAATCAAGATGAATATTTTAAAAAACTAGCAAAACAATTTTTAAATTATACATTAGATGATGCAGATTTATCTAATACACTGAAGCTTTATTTAAACTATTATTCATTAACTAAATGTGTATGTGATAATAAAATATATTGGTTTAATTTTTCTGAGAATCTAGAGGATATAATAATTACATTTTTAAAACAATTATACAATCAATTGTATGAAACTAATTGTGAATATTATTACTTTTTAAGTGCAAAAGCGAGTGAATATGAAAATAAAATTAATAAAATAGAAAATGACCTTTTAAGCAAAGATATTGAACCATTTTATGGCGATGAAACTTATATAAAGCACCGAATTATATATTCAACTAGTAAAGTTTTATCAATAATTAGTAATGACAGTATTCCCAATGATATTAAAGAAAAATTTAATAGCATATATAATGTTTTAATAGATTATGTGTCGGATTTAGATTATTTAAATATGACAGGTGATTTTGAAAGCCAAAAAAAAGTATATGATGTATTAGAAAGTTATTATAAACAACTATTAACTTTTGAAGATACCTTTTCGTTATTTCTTGAAGATATATGGAATAAAAAAATATCTTCAACGGCTATGTGTGGACTAGCACACGGTTTTTCAAAAGGTGAATTTATGCCATGGGAAGCAAATAAAGTTTGTACAACATATTTTAATGAAAACTATATAACAATATATGGTGAATATGGATACTTATATCCTATGAATATGGAAATGTGCGATATGATATGTTCAACCGATGCTAGTAGTTATTTTGTAAATAAGAAAAGTTTTGTAAAAGATATTAAAACATGGTGGCAAGGTTGTGCGTGGTGGCAGGCATGTGATGAGTTAAAAAATTTTTATAAACCAGCTATCACTTATAAAAATAATAGTGCAATGTTCTATGCACAACCAAATAATTCTAAATTTGCTCTTTTTGATGATGTTTTAAGAGAAAACTATAACCTTGCCTTGAAAAAAAATTTAATAGTAGAAAAAAATTTGCCATTTGGTTTGGGATATAATGAAATTGTATTTTTTGATGAAAGTAAAAATATTAAACCAATAGGAGTATGGGTTAAAAAGGGTAGTGATGATGCTTGCATAAAAGCTAAAAAATTAGCTGATAAATTAAATTTACCTTTAACTGTTATTGATATTCAAAAATGTAAAAGGGAATATCAAAATAAGCAAAAATAAAAACATTTATTGACAAGTAACATAAAATATAATAAAATTAAATTGTTCGATGGTTATTGTTCGTGAGAAATATTAACTTTGCCCGTTTCTTGCGGACTTATTGATTGGTGAAAATTACATTACTACATCACAATTCTAGTAATCTGAAACAATTTTGACCATCGATTTTATGGGTCTATAGCCAAGCGGTAAGGCGTGGGACTGCAACTCCCTGATCGTTGGTTCAAATCCGACTAGGCCCTCCATTGGGAAATCTGTCCGAACTTTTATAGTTTAGGACTTGAATATATAAGTATCAATTTCTAAAAGAAGTTGGTACTTTTTTGGTGTTTAAGTTTGAAATTGGATTTATATTTTCACCTGTTGAACGTCCAGATTCAGCAGGTGATGTTTTGCTTGCTTTATCTATTGCAATAGCCTTAATTGTTGGGTCATAATGATCATATTTAGGAAGCTTAAAAATACTATCAATATAGAAATATTTTTTGTCATCTAATCTTGATTTATAATAGGTTTTCTTAAATGTAATTTCACCAAAAATAGTAATTATGGCTCTAGGAATATTTGATTTATTTATGACATATTTTTTTAATCTTTCAGATGAATTTCTAAATTGTAAATCCAACTTTTCAAAAATATTTATAATAATTGTTTTAATCATTTTTCTTGAGTATACGTTGATGATAAACTTTTAATAATTGTATCTACCATATTTGATGATAATGATAAAATTTTAGTTTCAATTCTTTTTTTTAATTCATTTATATAAATTTGTGATATACTATTCATAACGAAAACACCTTTCTTTTTTTTGCAAAGTATATTATAGTAGGGGTTTTCGTTTTTGTATATCCGAAACTATTTTACACTATCTGACAATAACATAATATATAATATATTGCAAGAAAGGAGAATTTATTTTATGAAAAGTGAAAGTTTAAAGCAAATACTGGCATTTTTAACACGAATTTTAGAAAAAAATGATTTTGATGAAGATAAACAAATAATTCAATATTTATTTAAGGAATTAGAAAAATTGGAACACCAACTTCCAACGGATAATAAATTGGAAGAACTTCAAAAAATTGTCATTGATTTAGAAATCAAATATGATGATTTTAATGATTTAGTATATTATTTTGATCCGTTGTATGTAAAAATTAAAAAAACTATACATGAAGAAAAAGTAAAAGAAATAAGAGATGAAAACAAAAGAAGGAGAGATGAAAAATAATATAGCAGATTTTGATTACGATAAAATTAAAGATATGGAATATGATCCAAATAGAGGTTGTTATGTTGGAAAAAATGGAGAGGAATTCCATGTAACTCCTTATTCAAATGGAAGTGGTTATAAATATGATTATTATGACAGAAGCCCTTATGGAAATGCGCCACATAATTCGACACATGTAAAATCAGATTTAAATGAAAGTTGGAGTAGAACTGATAATGATAGAGATAATGAAACACAAGATAAAAGTTCTGGTTCAGGATGCTATTTAACAACAGTTTGTATGAATCATATGCAAGATAATTTTGATGATAATTGCAATGAATTAATGACATTAAGATGGTTTAGAGATAATTTTGTTAATAAGGAAGATACTAAATATTATTATGATGTTGCACCTATCATAGTTGATAAAATTAATTCTATTCCAGACAGTAATAAAATTTATAAATGGATTTATGAGCAGGTTGTTCAACCTTGTGTTGTAGCAATTTAAAACAAAAACTATGAATTTGCATACAATAGATATAAAAATAGTGTTTTAGCGTTAGAAGAACAATTTATAAATTGGGAACTTGAAAATAATAGTAAAATCTTAAAAAAAACCAAATAATCCATAAATACCAATGATTGTGTAAGGAATTCTATATATAAATAACATATAACTATAATAGTTATGAATTTTATATAGATTCTTGTTTTATTTTTAAATATTAAATTTATTTTATATTTTTTCAAAATACTGTTTCCTATAAAAAGATTAATTGATAAAATATTAATAGAAATTGATATTTTATCAATTTCTCAATAAGTGAGAAAAAGTTTGAAATAACTTAACCGCTTGCTCCATTTAAAATTAACTTACGAGTTTTCGTAAGTTTTTATATTGTCATTTAAAAGTATAAAATCTTACTATAAAGTAAGAATTTTAGTCTTATTGTTTAACGATTCTTTAACATAATTTAGATCATTTTCAATTTCCATTTTTTTAGTATTAATCTCATCTAAATTTACCTTCGCATCTTCTAAGTGCTTTTCATATAAAATGTTATACATGTTAATATCTATTGGATAGCCTAGTTTTATAACTTCGTTAATAGTACAATTTAAATTAATTAAATCGTCTAATGGAAAAATTATAGGTTCATTATTAGTAATTCTTAAATAACCATTATTTTCAACCTTTAAATCATAAAAATTTGGTATTCCAATCATTACAACTTTATTTCTACAAATAAAATTATATTCATATTCACCATACACAGTATACTTTTTTTCTTTGATTTTTATTTTAAACATAATATTCCTCCTTCAAGTGCCTTATAATCATAC
This sequence comes from bacterium, assembly GCA_963659735.1. Classification (GTDB taxonomy): domain Bacteria; phylum Bacillota_I; class Bacilli_A; order RF39; family UBA660; genus Coprosoma. The sequence goes on along the minus strand of CAVKUP010000003.1, from coordinate 40,310 downwards.
AATAATTATGATAATAATTCAACATAACAACTTTAAAATTAATTTAATTTAATATATAATAATACACAGAGAGGGTGAAAATCAATATGGAATTTAGTTCACAAAAACAATTATATGATAGATTAAAACCTGCTTTAAATACAAAAATGACAGAATTAAAGCAAAATGGATATGGATATTTAAAAATAGAAGATATATGGAATTATTTAAGTGAAAACAAATGGAGAACAAGTCACAATTTAGCATTAAATGAAATGGTAAGCGATATATTAAATTGTGATAATGAATTAATAGATACATATTTTAAAGATAAAATTAATGAAAAAAATCGTAAATTATATTTAGACATATAAAGGATGTGGTTTTATGAGTAAACATATAAAAGATTTAACAATTGAAAAATTAAATGATAAGGTAAGCAAATATATTTCAGATGAAAAAGAACTTCAAATAATAAACGATGCATATAAATTTGCATATGAAAAACATTTTGGACAAAAAAGATTGACAGGAGAGTCTTACATAATTCATCCGTTAAATGTCGCATATATTTTAACTAGAATAAGTGCGGATTATGAAACAATATCAGCTGCATTACTTCATGATGTAGTAGAAGATTGCAATGTTAGTATTAATGAAATAGAGGAAAAATTTGGACATAATATTGCTGTTTTAGTTGATGGGGTAACTAAAATAAATAAATTAAATCTTCAAGCTACTACAGAAAGTGTAATTAATAATCAAAGAAAAATAATAGTTGGTCTTTCTGAGGACGTTAGGGTTATAATTATTAAACTTGCAGATAGATTAAATAATATGCAGACACTATTTGTTCATAGTGAAAAAAAACAAAAATTAACAGCAAGAGAAACACTTGATATTTTAACTCCAATTGCAGATAGACTAGGTATTAATAGTATAAAACAAGACTTAGAAGAGTTATGTTTAAGATATTTAAAACCAAATGAATATTATGATATTGTTGAAAAATTAAATGCTACAAAAGCCCAGCGTGATAATAGTGTAGCCAAAATGATTGAAAGTGTATCTGAACTTTTAAATAAACATGATATAAAACATGAAATTAAGGGTAGATCAAAAAGTATTTACAGTATTTATAAAAAATTAGAAAAGGGTAAACGTTTTTCAGATATATTTGATTTACTTGCGTTAAGAATTTATGTTGATACTGAACAAGATTGTTATCAAGCATTAGGAATTATTCATTCAAAATTTAGACCTAAACCTAAAAGGTTTAAAGATTATATAGCAATGCCAAAAACTAATATGTATCAATCACTTCATACCACGGTATTCGGCGTTGACGGGCAGTTATACGAAATTCAAATTAGAACATATGAAATGGATAGAGTAGCTGAATATGGAATAGCTTCTCACTGGTCTTATAAAGAAAAAGGTTCAGTAAAGGCAGTTATGCAAAATGAAATGGAACAAAAATTACAATTTTTTAGAGCGATAATGGATTTAAAAGAACAAGATAATCCTGAAGAATTTGTAAATACAGTAAAGGAAGAAGTTTTCCAAAATACAATTTATGTTTTTACACCATTAGGTGATGTTATTGAACTTCCAAATGGATCTACTCCAATAGATTTTGCTTATAGAGTACATTCAAATGTTGGTGATAAAGCTGTAGGTGCAATTGTTAATTCAAATATGGTTCCTTTAGATTATAAACTTAAAAATGAAGATATTGTCAAAATAATTACTAATAATAACTCATTAGGTCCAAGTCGTGAGTGGCTTAGTATAGTTAAAACAACAGGTGCAAAAAATAAAATTAAAGCTTTTTTTAATAAAACAAGTAAAGAAGAAAATTGTAAAAAAGGTGAAGAAGCTTTATTTAAAGAATTACGTAAAAATAAAGTTAGTATAGATGACTTTATGCAAGAAGAAAAGTTAAAAAAATTACTTTCTGAGCTTAAAATGGGTTCATTAAATGAATTATATGTATCGGTAGGTAGTGGTAAATTATTAATTAAAACGGTTTTTGATAATTATTTAAAAAAAGAGGTTTCAAAAGAAGAAAAGTTATTAAAAAAAGTATCTAAAGGAAGTCAAAACCAAAATGAAAGTAATAGTTTAATATCAATTGCTGGTATTGATGATATAAAAGTAAATCTAGCTTCTTGTTGTAATCCTGTAATAGGAGATCGTATTGTTGGATATATTACAAAAGGATACGGAATTAATGTTCATAGAATGGTATGCCCTAATATTGCTGATATTAATGAACGTTTGATTGAAGTTTCTTGGAATAAGGACAGTTATAAGCTTCCAACAAATATTTTAGTTAGAGTATCTTCAGCGCCATCTACGCTTGTTAATATAATATCTAAAGCTGCAGACAAAGATATTCCAGTTAGAAAATTTTCAACACATCGTTCAAAAGAAGATGAAGTAATTGAAATGACAATACTTGTTGAAAATAAACAGCAACTTTTAAAATTAATGAATGATATAAAAATGATTCCAGAAGTTACTGAAGTAGAAAGGCTTATTAAATGAGAATCTTAGTTCAAAGAAGTAAGCGATCATCTGTTAGTGTTTCTAATAAATTAATTGGTCAAATTGATTTTGGGTTGGTTTTATTTGTGGCATTCACTCAAAATGATAGTGAAAAAGAAATTGATTATTTAATTAATAAAGTATTATCTTTAAGAATATTTGATGATGAAAATGGTGTCATGAATAAGTCGGTACTTGATGTTAAGGGTTCTATTTTGAGTGTTTCTCAGTTTACTTTGTATGCTGATACTAAAAAGGGAAATAGGCCAAGCTATGTGAAAGCGTTAGATAGCATAAACGCTAAAAAATTATATAAAATATTTAATGAAAGATTAAGTGAAAAAATAAATGTTCAAACAGGAATGTTTGGCGCTGATATGCTTGTCAATATACAAAATGACGGGCCTATTACAATTGCTTTAGAAAGTAGGTAGTTTATGAGTAAAAATAAAATAGATTTTCATCTTGTTAATATTGTTTTGTTTGTTTTAACAATTTATTTAGTATATCAAGCCAAGGCTTTTTGGTTAGGCCTTGTTAGTTTAATATTTAAAATTTGTGTTCCGTTTTTAGTGGCTTTTGTTTTAGCATATGCTATTTATCCATTAGTAAAAAAATTAATGGATAGAAATATTCCTAAATCAATTGCGGTTATTATTGTACTAATAACTATTTGTGTTTTGTTTGGTGGAATTTTGATATTAGTGACACCCACAATTGTAAATCAAATGGCCAGCTTATTTAATGGTATTATATCGTTTTTAAAAGAATTATCAACTAACTATAACATTAATTTTAAAGATGTTCAAAATGCTTTATCTTCAAGTTTTAATAATATTCTTACTAAGGTAGGTGGTTATATATCAAACGGAGCAATCAGTGTCATTAGTGTATCAATTGATTATATGTCTAAAATTTTTATTGTTTTTACGGCATTTATTTATTTTTTAATTGATATGGATAAGATTAGAAAGGTTGTTAAAGAGTATTTAAAAAGTAAATCTAATAAAATATATAACTATGTTTTAACTTTAGATGATGAAATGAATAAGTATTTATCAGGTTTTATAAAGATTGTATTTATTTCTTTTATAGAATATACAGTTACTTATTCAATAATAGGTCATCCAAATGCATTGATGTTAGGTACTTTAGCTGCACTTGGAAATTTAATACCTTATTTTGGTGGAATTTGTACAAACATAATAGCTGCGATCACTGCATTTGTTATATCACCAACTTTATTCATAAAAACATTTTTAGTATTCTTTATTTTTTCTGGAATTGATGGGAATGTTATTAATCCAATTGTTTACGGAAAAACAAATCAAATTCATCCATTAGTTGTTATAATTTCAGTATTTGCTGGTGGTATATTATGGGGAATATTAGGAATTATTATTTCTTTGCCACTTGCAATTATAATTCTTGCAACTATAAAATATTTTAAAAATGATATTTTTGCAATTACTAAAAAACATAAATTAAAAAGGTCATAAAGACCTTTGTTTTTTTATGGCGTCTTTGGGCAGATTCGAACTGCCGACCTACCGCTTAGGAGGCGGTTGCTCTATCCTGCTGAGCTACAAAGACATCAAAAACATTATAGCACATTTTATTGGCGTTTTACTATAATTTTGTTATAATATTTCTATAGGAGGATGAATATGGATATAATTACATTTGATAATAATGATAAATGGCTTGTTATAACTTCAAAAAAAATAGATAATAATACTTATAGCTATTTAATAAGAATAAATGATGAAGAAGATAAATTTATTGATGAGTATAAAGTAGTTAAAAGTCATTTTATTGGAAAAGACGAATATATGGATGTAGTTAATGGTAATGAATTAAAAAAGGTTTTAGAAATATTGCTTCCAGAAGTAAAAAAATTAACTGATAGTCCTGAAAAACTTAAATCAATTCTTGGTGATTTAGATGATTAAGACTAAAAAACAAGGATTACTTATTGTTTTATCTGGACCATCAGGTAGTGGTAAAAATACGGTGTGTGATATTGTAAAACAAAATAATAAAAATATTTGGGAATCAATTTCTATGACTAGTAGAAGGCCTAGAAAGAATGAAATTGATGGCCAATCATATTATTTTGTTAGTGAAACTGAATTTGAAAATAAAATAAAAAATAATAAAATGCTTGAGTATGCAAAATTTGCAGGTAATTACTATGGCACACCTAAAGAAGAGGTCCAAAAACATTTAGATGAAGGTTATGATGTCATTTTAGTTATTGAAATTCAAGGTGCATTACAAATTAAGAAAAAATTAGATGAGGCATTATTTGTATTTTTACTGCCACCTAGTATGGAAGAATTGCAAAAAAGATTGAAATTAAGAAATACTGAGAGTGAAGAAAAAGTAATGGAAAGATTTAAAACGGCATATAATGAAATTAATGAATTAACAAAATATAATTATGTTATTATCAACGATGATAAAATTGATGCCGCATCAAAATTAGAAGCTATTATCAAAGCTGAAAGATGTAGAGTAGATAGAATAGAAGAAGTATTTTTAGATAATCCTGAAGAAAAAATTCATGAAGATTTATCAAACAAAAAATTAAAAAATAATCCTTTAAAATTATAAAGGATTATTTATATAATTCGTTTTTTAAAAGTTCAAGATTATTATTCATTATAGAAAAGTAATCTTTTTTTTCTGATCTTTCAATTTCTGTTAAATTTGATAATGTATGCCAATTTTGAACAGTAACATTTGTTTGACTTTGTAACTTTTTAACTAAGGCATTTTCATTTGATTTCACAAAAATATATTTTATTTCACCTTTTTCAATCATTTTCTTAACTTCATTATAAGTTGCATTCACATCAGAGTTTTTTTCATCCAAAGAATATACCTTTAAACCATACTTTTCTAAATAATTAAATAGATTGTCACTTACTACAATGTTTTTGTTATTTGCACTTGTAATTACTTCCTTAATTTTAGCATCTAAATTTGATGCTTCTATTTTTAGTTTCTCATAATTTTCATTGATTTTATTTGTTAAATAATAACTATCAATATATTCATTAAGACCTGTTTTTATGTTTTGTGCCATCATAAGAAAATTTGATGGGTCAAGCCACAACTGTTCAATATTATTTTCATATTCCATTGACAAAGTCGCATCAATTATCTTTAATTTTTTATTGTTTTTTCTCATAGTTGTGACATAATTTTTTTCATTATTTAATCCATTAAATATAAATAGATCAGAATTACTATAATCATTTAATTGCTTATTTGTTAATTTGTAGTTATTAATATCAATGCCATCTGGATAAATACTTTTTACTTTGCTAAAGTTTCCATATAATCTTTTTGTAATATATTCACTGGGGTAATTTGTTGTATATATTGTTATGCCTTCCATATTATCTCTTTTTAAACATCCCGATAAATTTAATGATAGTATTAATAGTAAAATTAGACTAATTGTTTTTTTCATTATTTTCTCTCCTAACTGGGTCATAGCCACATTTCGACCACGGGTTACATTTTAATATTCTTATTAACGCTTTAAAGCTTCCTTTAATAGGGCCATATGTTTCAATTGCTTCTATTGCATAATTTGAACAAGTAGGTATATGTCTGCAACAATTGTGCCATGGTCCTGGAATCTTTTGATATGTTTTTATTAATTTAATTAAAATTTTTTTCATATATCTTCTTAATCATTATACTAAAAATGGTGTAAAATGTAAAAGGTTAAAAAAATTGATTAACAAATATTGACAAAATTTTATTAGTGAATATATAATAGTTGTCACTTTGAAAGGAGATATATGGAAGAAAAGTTGAAACAAATTGATATGCGCGAAATAAATGAATACCGTGAATTATATTTAATGGATTTAAATAAATTAAATCATCTTAAGGAACTTTTGAAAGAATGTAAAGATAGCATGAATATTAAGGTGCAATTAACTGAAAAAGGGTGCATTTTAAAAAGTAATCTAAGGAAAATGGAACGTATTTCAGATAATAGAGTACATCAAGTGAAAGGGATTTTTGAAAATAATCATGAGATTAAAAAGCTTAAAATTGACAATAATGAATTGGATTCATCTTGTTTAAAAAATCCAAAGTATTATAATATTTTGTTTGAAAGAGAAAAAGAAAATTTTAAAAAAGTAATAATTTCTTTAATATCTATAACAGGATTTGGTGTAGCAAGTATTTTATTTAATGAGATATTCTGGGGTGCAGTAATTATGTCTGGTATTTTTTCTATTAAAAGTATTCATGAATATATTAATGAAGAGCAGATTAATTCTTATTTTTGTGGTAAATTAACACGTTTAAGATTAAATAAATTTCGTCATTATCTTGAGGATGATTATGAATATGAAAAAGCACGTTCAATTGAAAATTATAATTATAATATGTCTTTTTTGAATGCTAAAGAAGAAATATTAAATTCAATGATAGAAAATCAAGAGAAAAGAGTTAGTGATGATGTATTAAAAATTAATGAATTATTAAATATGAACGATGATTTAAATAAATCATGTGAAATGATGAATATGGGTATTGAAAAAGAAAATCCACAAAAGGCATATCAATTTGTAAAAAAAGCAAATTTTAATTAAACATTATATAAATGTAAAAATTATAAAGCAAAATAATCAAAGTAAATACTTTGATTATTTTTTAAACATAGAAAGTCCAAACGAATTTTTATAAACAAAATAAAGTGGAGAGTTAGTAACTAATTCAAAATCACCAACATATTCAACTATATTAGAATGGAAACTCATTTTAAATTTATTTAATCCTTTATATTTGTTATTAGATTTATTTATATTTGATACGCCACCAATATTAAACTTTTTAAAGCCCATTTTAGCATATCTTCCCATTAGTTTCCATATCATTAACTGTTTAGCTCCAAATTTTTTATATTCATTGTCATTACCATCAATAACTAAGTATGCTGTATCTTGCCATTTAATAGCTAAAATAGATGATATTATAATTCCATTTGGAAATTGTTTTAAATATTTTGTTGCCTCAGCTAATTGATTACGATACTTAACAACTTTTTTATCAGCGTTTAATTTATCGTTAATTAATTTTTCTGTATTTCCTTTTTGATTAATTAATCTATTACTTAGTTCAACACTTTTTAAATGATAATTATTATACATTTTTTGTGTATATTTTAAATATTCAGTTGTATCTAATTTACTATAATAAAAATCAATTAAATTATCCTTACCAAAAAAATTATATAAATCTTTAAAATATTGTAAATTTCTTGGATATTTATTTTTTGTCTGTTCATATAGAATATTTAAATCATCAATATTACCGTGATATACTTTTATACCGTCTCTTACAGCTTTTCTTATTTTATTTCTGCAACTTCTATCAATGTTACCAAATAGTTTAATATAATTTAAATCCAAATTAATTATAGCTTCAAATCTAGGCTTTAAAGCTTCAAAATAATTATTATATCCTAAATGAAAATATCCTAGTTTTTTAAGTTTATCAAAAATCATATCATAATTTTCATTACTATAAATTGTTTTTCCTTGCGAGTTATATATTTTTCTTGTTATCATTGGATTTATTTTAATTGCGACTATATCTCTTTTGCCGAGATATTTTTTAATTAATTTTGTAAAATTAGTAACTAAATTATCATCTTGATAATCAATCAAAAATCCTCTTGGAGCAAGGGCATACTTAAATCCATTTATTTTATATACTAAAATCATACTTGCAGCTTTTAATTCAGCTCCATCTATAAGGCCTAAAAACATTGAATAATAATTTTGTTCATGCATTGTAAAGGCATAATATGGAGTTTGATAAAATGAAGATGGTTGAAAAATTTTTGAAAATTCTAAAAATTCCGCATTTGTTAGTAATTTTATATGCATAATTGCCTCCTTTTTTTAATTGTAACATTTATATTTTAACATGTAAAATGAATATTTTAAATTAAATTTAATATAATTTAATGGTGATATTATGAAAATAGGCATTCCCAGAAGTTTGTTTTATTACTATTATGGTGATGTTTGGAAAGATTATTTAGACTATTTAAATGTTGAATACATCATATCTCCTTTAACAAATAAAGAAATAATGGAAAAAGGTGAAAAAATAGCTAATGATGAGATGTGCCTTTCTTTAAAAAATTATTTAGGTCATATAGATTATTTAAAAGATAAATGTGATTATGTTTTAGTTCCAAGAATAAGTAATTTTAATTCAAGCAATCAGATGTGCACTAATTTTTGGGCTAGTTATGATATTGTAAAAAATTTATTTGATATAAAAATATTACATTATAATATAGATTTTGAAAAAAAATATTCGGTTAGAAAAGCTTTTTACAAAGTAGGAAAGAACTTAAAAAAAACAAAATTACAAATTTACAAAGCGTATAGATATACCATGAAAAATTATAAAAGAAGAAAGAAAAATAATCATGATAAAATGATAAATAAATTAAATAGTAAAAAAACAAAAATATTAATAATATCTCATCCATATAATTTATATGATGAAATGATAGGAAAAGATATTATTAAATATTTAAATAAAAATGATACTGAATTATTATATTCTGATAAATTTGATTATAATATGACAAATAAATTAAGCAAAAAAATATCTAAAGATTTATATTTTAAAAGTAGTAAAGATAACTTAGGTTCTATTGTTTTATGTAATGATAGAATTGATGGAATTATTTTTATTTCATCTTTTCCATGTGCCTTAGATAGCCTAGCTAATGAACTTGCTTTTAGAAAATTAAAAAAACCATATTTAAATTTAGTTATTGATTCAAATACATCATTTACTGGATTAGAAACAAGACTAGAAAGTTTTATTGATGTTTTAAAAGGAGTGAGGTCATGAAAATATCATTTCCCCACATGGGTGATTATTACATTCCAGCTAAATTTTTATTAAAGCACATTTTCAAAAATGCAGAAATTATGGTTGCTCCAAAAATAACGAATAAAACAGTTACCTTAGGTTCGAAATATTCTCCAGAATTTGTATGTACACCATTTAAATATACTTTAGGAACAATGATAGAAGCTTTAGAAAATAAAGCCGATATTTTAATTCAAATGGGTGGTGGTTGTAGGTATGGTTATTATAGTGAACTTCAAAATAAAATATTAAAAGATTTAAATTATAATTTTAAATTAATTAATCTAGTAACTGAAGGAAAAACAAACATAATAAAGATAAATAAATTATTAAAACAAATAAATCCAAAATATTCTAAAATAAAAGCTATATATTATACATTTATTACCATTAAAATGATTAAATATATGGATAATATAGATGATTATATTAGACAAAATATTGGCTTTGAATTAGAAAAAGGATCGTTTGAAAATTTAAAAAAAAGAATGCTTATATCATTTAGTAGAATAAAAAGTTATAATCAATTAAAAAAGACATATAACTATTATTTTAAAAAATTTAAAAATATTAAAATACATAAACCAGATAATTGTTTGAAAATAGGAATAATAGGTGAGTTATATACAATTATGGAACCATTTTCAAACTATTATTTAGAAAAAAATTTGGCCCAGCACAATATAGAAATAAAAAGATTTACAAATGTATATTATTTAATGAGACAAAAGAAAAAAGAATATAAAAAACTATTAAAATATTCCAAAGGTTATTTTAATTATTCTATGGGAGCAGATGCTTCTGATAATGTTGCTAGGTGCAAATACCTTTGTGAAAATAATTATGATGGCATTATTCATATAAAATCATCTTTCTGCACGCCAGAGATAGGTGCGATGCCAATTATTAATAAAATAGCAAATGAATATAAAAAACCAGTTTTATTTTTTTCGTTTGATTTAAATACGTCAGAAACTGGAATACAAACAAGGTTAGAAGCATTTTATGATATGCTAGAAATGAGGAAGAATAAATGAAAGATGTTTATTTAGGAATTGACATAGGTTCAATGTCAACTAAAGGAGTAATTATAGATGATAGTAATAATATAATAGCACAGTCATACATTTGGACTGAAGCAGATCCTATTCAAGCTGTAAAAAATCTTTTAAAAATTTTAAAAAGTAAGATAGATAAAAATTATATAATTAAAGGAATTGGAACAACTGGAAGTGCAAGAAAATTAATAGGTTTAATGCTTCAAGCAAATATAGTTAAAAACGAAATAACGGCTCATGCAGTAGGTACATTATCACTTTATCCAAATGTAAGAACTATATTGGAAATAGGTGGTCAAGATTCAAAAATAATATTATTAAAAGATGGAATTATTACAAACTATGCTATGAATACACTATGTGCAGCTGGAACTGGCTGTTTTCTATCAAGTCAAGCAAAACGATTAGGCATTGATGTTAAAGACTTTGGTAAAATTGCATTAACATCAAAAAATCCTGCTAAAATAGCTGCAAGATGTACAGTTTTTGCTGAGTCTGATTTAGTTCATAAAGCACAGGTTGGTTACTTAAAAGAGGACATAATAGCAGGACTATGTAAAAGTATAGTTTTAAATTATTTAAATAATGTTGGTAAAGGTAAAAAAATAAAAACACCAATTATTTTTCAAGGTGGCGTTTCTAAAAATGAAGGAGTAGTTAAATATTTTAAGGAAATACTAAAAGAAGATATCATAGTAGATGAAAATAGTCATTTAATGGGAGCTCTTGGAGTTGCAATTTTATCTAGAAAATATAAGAATGGTAAAGTTTATTCTTTAGAAATGAAAGATTTGAAATTCGAAACTAAAGCAGAAGAATGTAATCACTGTCCAAATTCATGTGAACTTTTAAAAATATATCGTAATTGTGAATTAGTTGATTCATGGGGGAGTAAATGTGGTAAATATTAATTATTTTAAAATTAAATTTTTTTCATCAATTGATGTTTTTTTAAAGAAAAATTCTAAATAAATATCATTAAGCGTAGTAATTTTATTTTTAACTGATAAATGTTTAAAATATCCAGAATGAATATATTCATTTTCTAAATTTAAAGTCATATCAATCATCCCGGGATTTTCTTGTTCTGTGAAACATAAATCACTTAATGGAGGTACATTTATAATAAAATTATTGCTATTAATTTTAACTCCAGCTTTATGTGAATGACCTTTTAAAACTAATTTATTTGAAGGTAAATTAAACTTAGTCAAAATAGGATGTTTAATTATGAATTGATCTTTACCAATATTAATTAAACTAATGCCATAATTTAATGGAATAAAATCAGGTCTAATTTTTAATGCTTGATTAATATCTCTGCCATATTCTAAAGATGTAATATCATGATTACCTAAACATATAATATTTAAAATGTGCTTGTCGTATGGATATTTTTCTAAAACCCTATCAATTTGTTTATCAATATTTTCTATATTTTGATTTCCCTTAGAAAAATTTCCATCAATAATATCACCACAATTTAAAATTATATGAATATCTTTATCACGAGCATATTCATAAGCTTTATAAATATATTCTAAATTTTCATATTCATTTCCTATATGCATATCTGAAATAACTAAAGCTTTAAAATTGTCTTTACATAAATTGATTTTTAAACTTCTTTCATTGTAATTATTTTCTTTATAATTTATATTGCCATCATCATAACAATTAAAACCAATTATATATCCTTCGCTTTTAAGCTTTATAATCTTTTGATGAATTTGTCTAGGGCTTTCCCACAATATAGATGCTATTTCATTTAATGTTTTTTCTTCATTAATTAAATTTAAAATTATCTCTTCTATTTCTGTCATAAAATCACATCCTAAATTAATTTTACCTTTAAAAAATATTAAAATCAATTAGTTACTTATAATGTTTATAAATATATAAAAACATAAAATAATAGTGAAAGGAGAATTATAATGAATAAATACTCCAAAAAAATAAATTGTATATTAGAACAAGGAAAAAAGTGTAAAGATAAAATAGGAATCATAGGACCAACTGGTCCCCAAGGACCTGCAACTATAGCAGTAGGAGATGTTACAACAGGCCCCGCTGGAAGTAGTGCGAAAGTAGTAAATACAGGAACAAATGAAAATGTAATTTTATCATTCACTATTCCTCAAGGCCTTCAAGGCCTTCAAGGTAGTGTTGGTCCAACTGGTCCTCAAGGGCAGCAGGGCCTAACAGGTCCGCAGGGGCAGCAAGGTAGTATTGGTCCTCAAGGCCCTCAAGGCCCTACTGGACCAGTTTATGAAGCTTTATTTGGAAGAAAATATGACAATCAATCAAACACCATAAGTTTACAACCTAATATTTCACAAACAGTTAATTTAAGTGAAACCGGACCTACATCAGGAATAACATCAACAACTCAAGATGCATTAACAATTACTCAAGATGGTAATTATAAAATAGATTACTTTTTTTCTGGTAAAGCAAGTACTAATGCTGAGGTAACAGTAGAAGTAAATCAAGGCGCCGTTCCAATCGGAAGTACAACAATTACAAAAAGTTTAAGTGCAAATACATTAACTGATTTTACTGGTAGTACAATAAATGCTATAACAACTGGTACAAATATAACGATAACAATTAAAGCAACAGCGGCTGTTATTATAACTCCAGCGGATGGAACAAACGCATATTTAAATATTACTAAACTTTAATTCAAGGATTTATCCTTGAATTTTTTGACTAATCTATTGACTTAGACTTGGTAAAATGCTAATATGTTTGTAGACACAAAGAGGTGTTTTTTTAATACAATTTTAAAGTAGGTGAATCATATGGCTAAAAAGAAAAAAGAAAAGAAAGAAAGAAAAAAGCCACTAGCTGGTGTTAGAAGTGAATTTAAACAAGTTAGATGGCCTAAAAAAAATGAAATGATAAAGTATTCTATTGCGGTGCTTTTATGTATTATATTGTTTGCTTTATTTTTCATGTTGTCAGATGTTATAATTGCTGGCATTAGAACAGTTATGGGGGTTAAATAATGAAAAAAGAATGGTATGTTGTAAACACTTATTCAGGACATGAAAACAAAGTAAAAGAAAAATTAGAAATGCGTGCTAGTTCAATGGATATGGAAGATTATATCTTAAGAGTAGTAGTGCCTGAACAAACAGAGTTAGACGCAAATGGAAAAGAAAAGAAAGTAAAAATTTTTCCAGGATACATTTTAGTTGAAATGGTTATGTCTGATGAAGCTTGGTTTATTGTAAGAAACACTCCCGGTGTTACTGGATTTATTGGATCATCTGGTAAAGGTGCTAAACCATTTCCACTAACAGAAGCTGAGGTTGATAGAATTTTAGGTTCAATGGGAATGAGTAGATTAGATGCCGAATCTGATTTAAAACCAGGTGAACAAGTTAAAGTTATATCTGGACCATTTGAAGGAATGTATGGTAAAATTAAATCTGTTGATTTAAAAGAAGCTAAATTAGAAGTAGCTGTTGACCTATTTGGTCAAGAAACAGTAGTTGAATTAGATTTATCACAAATTAGTAAAGCATAAGTTTACAAATACTAATAAATGTGGTAAGATTATATCGCTATATTAAATTTTTGATATAGATTGTGGGAGATTACCAAATGAGATAAAGCGGATAATCATTGGAACCACCCACGAAAGATTTTATTAGGAGGTGTTTTTCGTGGCAAAAGATGCAGTTAAAAAAATTAAAATTCAAATTGCTGCCGGTAAAGCAACACCAGCTCCACCAGTTGGTACAGCATTAGGACCTGCAGGAATTAACTTAGGTGATTTTTGTACAAAATTTAACGATGCAACTAAAGATAAAATGGGAGATATATTACCAGTTGAAATTACTGTTAATGATGATAGAAGTTTCAGCTTTGTAGTAAAAACTCCACCAGCAGCTTTTCTTATTAAAAAAGCTTGCGGTATTAAAAAAGGTTCAACAAAAGGTAAAAATGAACCAGTTGCAACTTTATCAAAAGAAAAATTAAGAGAAATCGCTGAAACTAAACTTCCAGATTTAAACTGTTATACTGTTGAAGATGCAATGAAAATTATTGCTGGAACAGCTTTAAATATGGGCGTTAAAGTTGAAGACTAATACTCACACTATGTGGGAGGACAATATCCGCAAAACCACAAGGAGGTAAGAAAATGAAAAAAGGTAAAAAATATCTAGAATCTGCTTCAAAAGTAGAAAAGAATAAATTATATTCTAAAGAAGAAGCGGTTAAACTAGTTAAAGAAACTTCTTATGCTGATTTTGATGCTTCTGTTGAAGTAGCAATGCATTTAAACTTAGATACTAAAAAAGCTGATCAACAATTAAGAGGAGCAGTTGTTTTACCAAAAGGTACTGGTAAGACTAAAAAAGTTTTAGTAATTGCTAAAGGTGATGCAGCTAAAGCTGCTAAAGAAGCAGGAGCTGATTATGTTGGAGAAGCTGAAATGATTGAAAAAATTCAAAAAGAAAATTGGTTTGATTTTGATACATTAATAGCTACACCAGATATGATGCCAGCTCTTGGTAAAATAGGACGTATCTTGGGACCTAAAGGTTTAATGCCAAACCCTAAAACAGGTACTGTTACTATGGATACTAAAAAAGCAGTTGAAGAAGTTAAAAAAGGACGTGTTGAATATCGTACTGATTCATTCGGTAATGTACACGCATTAATAGGAAAAGTTTCATTTAGTGAAGAAGATTTACTTGCAAACTTAAAAACCTTTGTAACATTAATTGTTAAATCTAAACCTAGCGTTGTTAAAGGAACATATGTTAAAAACATTTCTTTATCATCAACAATGGGTCCTGGAATTAAGGTTGATGTAACTAGTTTTGACAATTAATTAAAATTATGTTAAAATGAATTTGAATTTGTGCCGTAGACAGTAGGTGCTTTAAAGCTTAATTTCCTACCGAGGAGACTTTTATAAAGTATTTTCGCTCTGGCATATAAGCTGGAGCTTTTATATTTACGGCTAAGAAAGGAAGGTGTTTATCTTTGGCTAATCAAAAAATCTTAGATAGAAAACAAGGAATCATTGATGAAATAGCTGATAAAACTAAAAATGCTACTGCTACAGTTTTATTTGAATATCAAGGATTAACTGTTGAAGAAACTAATGAATTAAGAAGATTACTAAAAGAAAGCGATTCAGAGTTTAAAATTTATAAAAACACTTTAGTTAAAAGAGCTTTTGATACTTTAAAAATTGATTTAAATGAAGATTTAAAAGGACCTAAAGCTATCGCTTTCGGTGATGATGCTGTTGCTCCAGTTAAAGTTTTATATGACTTTGCTAAGAAACATCCATCATTAATCGTTAAGGCAGGACTTATCGATGGTGAAAAAACAGACGAAGCAAAACTTAAAGAATTATCTAAATTACCATCTAGAGAAGGATTGCTTAACATGCTTGCTAGTGGATTTATTTACCCACTTAAGAGTTTATCTATTTGCCTAGATTTATATAGACAAGATTTAGAAAAAAATAATTAGAAAGGAATGATATATATGGCAAAAATTAATAAAGAAGAATTTATCGCTGGTCTTAAAGAAATGACTATGCTTGAAGTTATGGAATTAGTAGATGCAATGAAGGAGGAATTTGGTGTTGATCCAGCTGCTGTAGCTGTTGCTGCTGCACCTGCTGAAGATGCTGAAGCTGCAGGACCTTCTACTGTAACTGTAACATTAACATCTGCTGGACCTAATAAATTACCAGTTATTAAATTAATCAAAGAAATTACTGGTTTAGGTTTAAAAGAAGCTAAAGATTTAGCTGATAACGGTGGAGCTGTTAAAGAAAATATTCCAACAAGTGAAGCTGACGAATTAAAAGCTAAATTAGAAGAAGCTGGCGCAACTGTTGAAGTTAAATAATTATAAATAAAAAGCCTACACTATAAAATATAGTGTGGGCTTTACCCATTTAATAAAAGGAGAGTAGAAATGTCACATTATTTTACAAATGATGAAGTTAAAAGTGAAGAAAAACAAATAAATGTAATTATTAATGATACTAAATTAAAATTCATCACGGATAATGGGATATTTTCCAAAAAAGGCTTAGATTTTGGAACTAGGACTCTTCTGGAAAATATTGAAAATATAAAAGGAAATATTTTAGATTTTGGTTGTGGCTATGGGCCTATTGGAATATATTTGAAAAAAACATTTGATGTAAATGTTGATATGGTTGATGTAAATAAAAGAGCCCTTTCATTAGCTTTAAAAAATGCTGAATTAAATAATGTTAAAGTTAATATATTTGAAAGCAACATTTATGAAAATGTTTCCAAAAAGTATGACGCAATTGTTACCAATCCTCCGGTCAGAGTTGGCAAAAAAATACTATATGATATTTTATTTGAAGCTAAAAAATACTTAAATGAAAGTGGCAAATTATGGCTTGTTATAAATAAAAATCAAGGGGCTAAATCATTAGTAAAAGATTTAAGTGAAACATATAGTGTAACCGTTGTTACTAAAAATAAAGGTTTTTATATAATATGTTGTGAAAATCGTTGACTTTTAATATAAAAATCTTTATAATTATAAATTGGCGACATGTATTATTTTATACATGAAAAAATCCGAAAAACTAGTTTATAGGGGTGAAATACTTGGCATACAAAATTCAAAAAATAAACGATAAAAGAGAGAGAAGAAATTACGCAAAAACAAAAAATGCAATTGAATTATCTAACTTATTAGAAATTCAAAAAGATTCATATCAATGGTTTATGACAGAAGGTATCAAGGAAGTCTTTGATGATATTTTTCCAGTGGAAAGTTTTACTGGAAATTTATCTTTAGAATTTGGTGAATATTCTTTTGATGAACCAAGATATTCCATTAAACAATGTAAAGAAAGGTATACTACTTATGCAGCGCCACTAAAAGTAGATGCTAGACTTTTCAATGTTGAAACCGGTGAAGTAAAAGAACAAGAAATCTATTTAGGTGATATGCCTATCATGACAGATAGCGGTGCTTTTATAATCAATGGAGCTGAACGTGTTATCGTATCACAATTAGTTCGTTCACCATCAGTTTACTTTGGTAAAGAAGTTGATAAGAAAAATGGTAAAGTTACCGTTGGGGCTCAAATCATACCAACAAGAGGTACTTGGTTAGAATTTGAAACTGATGCTCGTGATATCATTTATGTTAGAATTGATAGAACAAGAAAAGTTCCAGTAACTACATTATTAAGGGCAATTGGTCTTTCAAGTGATAGTGATATTCTTGATTTATTTGGTGAAGATGATTATATTATCAAAACAATTGAAAAAGACACAAACAAAAATACTGATGAAGCATTAATTGATATTCATTCTAAATTAAGACCTGGTGAACCTAGTACATTAGAAAGTGCTAAAAACCAATTGATTACAAGATTCTTTGATGCTTTTCGCTATGATCTAGCAAAAGTTGGAAGATATAAATTCAATAAAAAGCTAAATGTTTTAGATAGATTATATGGCTGTAAATTAGCAGAAGATATTAAAGATAATGGTAATGTGGTTGCTAAAAAAGGTGATATAGTTAATAAAGATTTATTAGAAACTTTAAAACCAATCTTTGAATCAGGCTATAATACAAAAGAAACATTAATTAATCAAGATTTAGATACATACTCAACTGTTCAAACAGTTAAAGTATATTCTAAAAAAAATCCAGAAAAAATTATTACCATTATTGGTAATGATCAAAGTATTGATATTAAACGTTTAACTGTTTCTGATATTTATGCATCACTTTCATATTATTTAAATTTATTAGAAGGTATCGGAAACTTTGATGAAATAGATCATTTATCAAACAGACGTGTAAGACAAGTTGGAGAACTTTTACAAAATCAATTCAGAATTGGTGTTAGCCGTATTGAAAGAATGATTAGAGATAGAATGAGTACTCAAGATATTGCTGAAGTAACTCCAAAAAGTTTAATTAACATAAGACCGTTAACTGCTTCAATAAAAGAGTTCTTTGGTTCAAGTCAATTATCACAATTCATGGACCAAATTAATCCAATTGCAGAACTTACACATAAAAGAAGGTTATCTTCTTTAGGACCTGGTGGTCTTTCTAAAGATAGAGCTGGAATGGAAGTTCGTGACGTTAATCCATCGCATTATGGTAGATTATGTCCTGTTGAATCTCCAGAAGGACCTAATATCGGTCTTATAACTTCTTTAGCGTCTTACGCTAAAGTAAACGAATATGGATTTATAATGACTCCATATCGCAAAGTAGAAAATAGTAAATTAACTGATGAAATTATATATATGACTGCAGACGAAGAATTACAATATTATATTGCTCCTGCTACAGTTAAATCATCAGAAGATGGAGATATATTAGAAGATAATATTCCAGTAAGATATCAAAATGATAATTTAATTATTGATAAATCTAAGGTGGATTATATTGATGTGTCACCACAACAAATTATATCAATTACAACATCAGGAATTCCTTTCCTTGAACACGATGATGGTAAAAGAGCTTTAATGGGTGCTAACATGCAACGTCAAGCAATTCCATTATTAGAAGCTGAAGCTCCATATGTTGGTACTGGTATTGAAGCAATTGCCGCTAAAGATTCAGGTGTAGTAATAATTGCTAAAGCAGATGGTATTGTAGATTATGTTGATGCAAGAAAAATTATTATTAAAAATGCTAAAGGAACTGATACTTATTATCTTGAAGGTTTTGAAAGAAGTAACATGGGTACATGTTATCATCAAAAACCTATTGTTAGAAAAGGCGATAAAGTTAAAACTGGTGATGTAATTGCTGATGGGCCATCAACTGATCAAGGTGAAATGGCTTTAGGTAAAAACTTAAAAGTTGCCTTCGTTAACTATGATGGATATAACTATGAAGATGCTGTCATATTAAACGAAAGATTAGTTAAAGATGATGTGTTTACATCAATTCATATTAAAGATTATGAAATAGAGTGCCGTGATACTAAATTAGGTGCTGAAGAATTTACAAGAGACATTCCAAATGTAAGTGAAGAAGCGCGTAAAAACTTAGATGAAAATGGTATTGTTAGAATTGGTACTGTAGTTAAAGATGATGATATTTTAGTAGGTAAAGTAACACCTAAAGGTATGGCCGAACTTACTTCAGAAGAAAAATTATTGCATGCAATATTTGGAGAAAAAACAAGAGAAGTAAGAGATACATCCCTAAGAGTACAACACGGTGGTGGTGGAATCGTTCATGATGTTCAAATTTTATCTAAAGAAGATAGTGATGAACTTCCAGCTGGCGTAAGTAAAAAAATAAGAGTATATATTGCTCAAAAACGTAAAATCGGTGTTGGTGATAAAATATCAGGACGTCACGGAAATAAAGGTGTTATTTCATTAGTGCTTCCAGAAGAAGACATGCCATATGATGAAAACGGTAGAACTGTTGATGTTTTACTTAACCCACTAGGTGTACCTTCTCGTATGAATTTAGGACAAATTTTAGAATTACATTTAGGTATGGCTGCTAAGTCATTAAATGTTCATGTCGCAACACCAGTATTTGATGGTGCTACAAGAGAAGAAATTGTTGATGCTTTAAAAGAAGCTGGATTATCAGAAGATGGTAAAATGGTTTTATATGATGGTAGAACTGGTGAGCCTTTTGATAATAGAATTAGTGTTGGTATTATGTATATGCTTAAGCTTGATCACATGGTTGATGATAAATTACATGCAAGGTCTACGGGTCCATATTCTTTAGTAACGCAACAGCCATTAGGTGGTAAAGCACAATTTGGTGGTCAACGTTTCGGTGAAATGGAAGTTTGGGCATTATATGCTTATGGTGCAGCTAATATTTTACAAGAAATGATGACAGTTAAATCAGATGATGTCACAGGTCGTGTTAAAGTATATGAAGCATTAGTAAAAGGTGAAGATTTACCTAAATCTGGTGTGCCAGAAAGCTTTAGAGTTGTAATTAAAGAATTCCAAGCTTTAGGTTTAGATATAACTGTTTTAAATAATGAAGGAAAATTTGTTGAGCTTAAAGAATTAGAAGAAGCTGAAAAAGACACTTATGTTCCAGATACTGATTTAGAAAGTGAAATTTTAAAAGAAAAAGCTAAAACAGAAGCATTAAAAGCACAACAAGAATTAACAAATGAATTAGATGAATTTGAAGAATCTGAAGAAGATGAAGAACCAACTTTAGAAGATTTACAAAAGTTAGAAGGGGAGGATAATTAATGGATGCAAATAGCTTTGAAGGGTTAAGAATAGCCATTGCCTCACCAGAAAAAATTCGTTCATGGTCTTATGGTGAAGTAAAAAAAGCCGAGACAATGAACTATAGAACTTTAAAACCTGAAAGAGATGGACTGTTTTGTGAAAAAATATTCGGTCCAACTAAAGATTTTGAATGTTCTTGCGGAAAATATAAAAGATTAAGATATAAAAATATTATTTGCGATAGATGTGGTGTTGAAGTAACTAAATCTAAGGTGCGTCGTGAACGCATGGGACATATTGAACTTGCTACACCAGTTTCACATATTTGGTTTTTCAAGGGCGTTCCATCTAGAATGGGATTAGTCCTTGATATGTCACCAAGAGAATTAGAAGAAGTTTTATATTTCGTATCATATGTTGTTTTAGACCCAGGTGATACACCACTTGAGAAAAAACAAACAATAAGTGATAAAGATTACCGTTCTTACTATGAAAAATATGGTAATACATTTAGAGTAGGGATGGGAGCTGAGGCAATTCAAGAATTATTAAAACAAGTTGACTTACAAAAAGAAGTTGATGAAATTACTAAGGAAATTGCTGAAATTAAAGATTCATCTAGTCAAAAACGTATTCGTTTAATTAAAAGATTAGATGTTTTAGATGCCTTCTTAGAATCAGGTAATCGTCCTGAATGGATGATTTTAGAAGCACTTCCAGTTATACCGCCTGAGCTTAGGCCAATGATTCAATTAGATGGTGGCAGATTTGCTACTTCTGATTTAAATGATTTATATAGACGTGTAATTAACCGTAATAATCGTTTAAAAAAATTAATTGACTTGTCTGCTCCATCAATCATTATTCAAAATGAAAAACGTATGTTACAAGAAGCAGTAGATGCATTATTTGATAATGGTAGACGTGGCAAAAATATTACTGGGCCGGGTAATAGACCTTTAAAATCTTTATCTAGTATGCTTAAAGGTAAACAAGGACGTTTCCGTCAAAACTTATTAGGTAAACGTGTTGATTATTCTGCTCGTTCAGTTATCGTAGTAGGTCCATCATTAAAAATGTATGAATGTGGTATTCCAAAAGAAATGGCTTTAGAATTATTTAAACCACATGTTATTAATGGCTTGGTTTCTAAAGAAATTGCAAGTAATATTAAAGCTGCTAAAAGAATGATTGAAAATCAAGATGAACGTGTTTGGGATGTTGTTGAAGAAAAAATTAAAGAACATCCAGTATTACTTAACCGTGCTCCGACTTTGCACAGATTAGGTATTCAAGCATTTGAACCTAAATTAATTGAAGGTAAAGCTATTAGACTTCATCCATTAGTTTGTACTGCATTCAATGCTGATTTCGATGGAGACCAAATGGCTGTTCACTTACCAATAAGTGAAGAGGCTCAAGCAGAAGCAAGATTATTAATGTTAGGTGCTAATAATATCTTATCTCCAAAAGATGGTTCTCCTATCGCTACTCCTGGACAAGACATGGTTTTAGGTAATTATTATCTAACTATGGAAAAAGAAGGATTAGAAGGAGAAGGTAGAGTATTTAGAAATTCTAATGATGTCATTATGGCATACGAAAGAAGAGAAATAACTCTTCATACAAGAATTGCTTTACCTGTTAAATCATTTAAACATAAGATATTCCCAGATAAATACATGGATAAGTATTTAGTAACTACTCCAGGTAAAATTATATTTAATGAAATTTTCCCTGATACTTTCCAATACATAAATGATGGTTCAACTGATAATATTTCTAAAAGTACACCTTCTAAATATTTTATTGATAAAGGTAAAAACATTAAAGAAGAAATTAAAAATATGCCTATAGTAAAAGCTTTAAACAAAGGTGCTTTAGTTAAATTAATTGCTCAAATCTATAAACGTTATCACACTACTGAAACATCTGTTATGCTTGATTCGATTAAAGATTTAGGATTTAAATATTCTACTTTATCTGGTATTAGTATCTCAATAGATGATATTAAAGAAAGTCCACTTAAAAAAGATGTAATTGCGAAAGCTAATGAGAAAGTTAGTTCAATTACTAAACAATTTAAACGTGGTTTAATTACTGATAAAGAAAGATATGATGCAGTTATTCAAACTTGGTTTGATGCTAAAAGTGAATTATATGCTGATTTAGATAAAATATTAAAATCTAATCCAGATTCATCAATTACAATGATGATTGATTCAAAAGCCCGTGGTTCAATTGACCAATATGGACAAATGGCTGGTATGCGTGGTATCATGCTTAAACCAAACGGTGATTATGTAGAAATACCAGTATTATCATCATTTTCTGAAGGATTAACAGTATCTGAATTCTTTACATCTACCCATGGTACTCGTAAAGGTGCTGTTGATACAGCCTTAAAAACAGCTGATGCCGGTTATTTAACTAGACGTTTAGTTGATGTTGTACAAGATGTTATTGTTAAAGAAGAAGACTGCGGAACTGATCAAGGGGTAATTGCTCAAGCATTCTTTAATACTGATGGTACTCCAATTGAATCATTAGAAGATAGAATAATTGGTAGATACACAAGTAAAAAAATTATTGATCCAGAAACTAAAGAAGTAATTGTAGATAAAGATGTTTATATTACTGAAGTAATTGCTGAAAAAATAGTTAAAGCTGGAATTACTAAAGTTCCAATTAGAAGTATTTTAACTTGTAAAACTGATCATGGTGTTTGCCGTCATTGTTATGGCCGCAATTTAGCGACAGGTGCTGAGGTAGAACTTGGTGAAGCTGTTGGTATCATGGCTGCACAATCAATCGGTGAACCAGGTACCCAATTAACAATGCGTAACTTCAATACTGGTGGAGTTGCCGGTGGTGATGATATTACCCAAGGTCTTCCACGTGTTACTGAAATTTTTGAAGCTCGTAACCCTAAAGGTAAAGCTACAATTTCAGAAATTAATGGTGTTGTAAGTAAAATTGAAGAAGATGGTGGCATTTATAAAGTATACGTTAAAAACGATGTTGAAACACGTGAACACGTATCTAATTATGGTGCTAAACTTGCAGTAGAACAAGGTGAAGAAGTTAAAGCAGGTCAAAGACTTACTCATGGTGCTATTTCACCTAAAGAGTTATTAGTTGTAACAGATCCACTTACTGTACAAGAATATATTTTATTTGAAATTCAAAAAGTATATCGTTCTCAAGGTGTTGATATTTCTGATAAACACGTTGAAATTATGGCACGTAGAATGATTTCTAAAATTAAAATTGTTGATTCTGGTGATTCATTATTCTTACCAGGTACTATGGTTAATATTCATAAATTTACTGAAGAGAATAAAAAACTTATCTTAGAAGGAAAACGTCCTTCTACTGGTAAACCAGTATTACTTGGTATCACAAAAGCTTCTTTGGAAACTGAAAGCTTCTTATCTGCAGCTTCATTCCAGGAAACTACTAGAATCTTAACAGATGCAGCTGTTCATGGTAAAGTAGACCATTTAAATGGTTTAAAAGAAAATGTTATTATTGGTAAATTAATACCAGCTGGAACAGGTGCTAAAAAATATCGTGAAAGTGAATATACTTTAGAAAATCAAATTTTAAATGAAGAGCCCCTAGAGGCATTAGAACAAGAACTTATGGATTAAGTTCTTGTTTTTAAATTGCTTAATAAGTTAAATTACGGTATAATTAAATAAAGTGTAGGAAGTGATTATTATGTATTTAAAATCATTAAAAGCTCATGGATTTAAATCATTTGCTGATAAAACTAATTTAGAATTTTCTGGTGGAATAAATGGTATAGTTGGACCAAATGGTTCTGGTAAAAGTAATGTTGTTGATGCCATTAGATGGGTATTAGGAGAACAGTCTGTAAAATCGTTAAGAGGTGACGGAACTATGAGTGATGTCATTTTTTCGGGCAGTAAAAGTCGTAATGCTATGAATGTCGCGTCTGTTAGTTTACTTTTCGATAATAAAGATAAATATTTACCTTACGATTATGATGAAATTGAAATTAAAAGAAGAGTATATAAAGATGGAACAAATGAATATTATTTAAATGGTGAAAAAGTTAGATTAAAAGATTTAACTAATTTACTTTTAGATAGTGGCATTGCTAAAGAAAGTTTTAATATAATCTCACAAGGCAAAATTGAAAGTATAATTAGTAGTAAACCTGTAGATAGAAGAGTAATTTTTGAAGAAGCATCTGGTGTTTTAAAATATAAAAGAAGAAAAGAAGAAGCTATAAAAAAATTAGAAAAAACGCATGATAATAAAAAAAGAATTAATGATATTATATTAGAACTTACCTCTAGATTAGAGCCTTTAAAAATAGCTAAAGAAAAAGCTTTAGAATATAAAGAAGTTAATGACAAATTAGAAAATTTAGAAATATCTTTAATTACAGAAGAAATTACTAATATTAATTTTGAATATCAAAATTCTAAAGATAAAGTTGATATTTTAAATCAAGAAGTTTTAAAATTAATGACAAGTGGTAATCAAAATGAAGCTAAAATAGAAAAATATAAAAACGATATAGCTTCATTAGATGAACAAATTAAAATTATGCAAAATAAAATATTAGAATTAACTACTTTATCTGAAAGATTAAATAGTCAAAAAAAATTAATTAATGAAAGACAAAAAAATAAAGTGGAAGATGCACGTCTTCATGATAATATTTTAAATTTAAAAGAAAAACAGTTAAATATTCAAAATAATATTTCTATGCAGATAAATGAAATTACTGATTTAAAAAATGATATTGAAAATTTAGATAAAAATAAAATAAATATTCAAACAAAACAAAAGGAAATAAAACAAAATAAAAATTCAATCGAAGTTAAATTAACTAACTTAATTAGAGAAAAAACAAATTTAGAATTTAAAATAGAAAGTTTAAAATCATCAATAGAAAATGGTGGCTTTTTACCACAACCAGTTAGAAGTGTTTTAAATAATCCTAAACTAAGAGGTATTCATAATGCTTTAGGTAATTTAATTGAAGTTGAAAATAAATATTCAACAGCAATTACAACATCATTAGGATATAATACTAATAATATAATAGTAGATAATTCAAAAGCAGCAAAAGAGGCTATTGATTATTTAAAGCAAATAGGAAGAGCTACATTTTTTCCTTTAGATGTTATAAAACCAAAATATATTGATAACAATACCTTAAATATTATTAAACAGGCTAATGGCTTTATTGATATCGCTAGTAATTTAGTCAAATATGAAAATATATATAATAACATTATTTTAAATCAACTTGGAAATATTATTGTTGTAGATAATATTGATAATGCTAATGCATTAAGTAAAAAAATATTAAATAAATATCGTATAGTAACTTTAGAAGGCGAAATTATTCATGTTGGTGGTTCAATGACTGGTGGTAAATTAGCCAAAGCACGTAATATAATTGCTGATAAATATGAATTAGAAACAGTGCAAAAATTAAAAGAAAATGTAATCTTAAAAATTAAAGAAATAGAAAATGAAATAAATGAAATTGACTATAATCTAAAAGCATATGATGATAAAATTTATTTAATTGATAAAGATAAAATGTTAAAAACAGATTCTTTAAATAATAAAAATAATATTTTAAATAATTTAAAAAATGAATTAAATCAAATAAATTTTGATATTAATAGTATAAATAAAATGATTTCAGGTGGCCTTTCAAATGAAGAAGAGGAAATCTTAAATAAATATTATGCAGCTGTTAAAACAAAAAATGAAGCTGAAGCTGAAGCTAATAATTTAAATAAAGAAAAAAATAACTTAAATGAATTATTAGAGGATTATGAAAAATCGCTTAAAAAAGAAAACAATTTATATACAGCAAAATCAAATGAATTAAAAGATTTAGAAATAAAAGCAAGTAGAGCAGAAGTGAAATTGGATAATTTACTTGCAACTTTAAGTGAAACGTATAGTATGACATACGAAAAAGCAAAAGAAAATTATAAACTTGATATAGATTTTTCGGTTGCAAAAAATGAAGTTAGTAAATTAAAAAGAAAATTAAAAGAAATAGGTCCTGTTAATTTAAATGCACCAGAAGAATTTACTGAAGTAAATACGAGATATGAATTTTTACAAAATCAAATGAGCGATTTAGAAAATGCTGAAAATACATTGCTTGAAATAATTGATGAAATGGATAAAGTTATGATTAATGATTTTTCTAATACATTTAAAACTATCAGTATTAACTTTTCTGAAACCTTTAAAGAACTATTTAATGGTGGTCATGCGGAGTTAATATTGACTGATCCAAATAATATTTTAGAAACCGGCATAGATATAATAGCATCTCCTCCTGGCAAAAAATTAAACAGTATTTCCTTGCTATCAGGTGGTGAAAAAACATTAACCGCAATAAGCTTATTATTCGCAATCATAAAATCAAAGCCATCACCATTTTGTATATTAGATGAAGTAGAAGCTGCTTTAGATGAAGCAAATGTTGATACATTTGGTAAATATTTAATAAAATTAAAAGAAAAATCACAATTTATAGTAATTACTCATAAAAAGAAAACTATGGAATATGCAGATATTTTATATGGTATAACAATGCAAGAATCTGGTGTTAGTAAACTTGTTAGTGTTAAATTAGAAGATATTGAATAATTGAAGGCGTTGCCTTCTTTTATTTGAAAAACGATTAGATTTGTTGTAAAATAACAAATCTAAAAGGGGAGATATTATGTTAGAAGAATATTTAAAGAAAGAAAATTATAATATAATGCAAATAGAAAAAATTGTTAATTTTATAAAGCAAAATAGAGTTTTAGATCAAACTGCTATTACAAATTTAGAAAATTTAAAACAATATTTTCTTTTAAAAGGATATAATAATTTACAAATTAAAAAGTTGATTGTGCGTAGTTTAGTATTATGCAATTATCATCCTGAAATACTAGATAAAAAAAGAAATTATTTTTTAAATTTAGGTTTTAATAATAGTGAAATAAATAAAATGAGTATGAAGTCAACAATTATATATTGTTATAATTTAGATATTATTGAAAATAGGTATAATTTTTTATTAAATTATTTTGATAAAAAAGATTTGCACAAAATGCTTTTAAATTTTCCTAATATTTTAAATTTTAAAAAAGAAAAGATAATTGCAAGAAGAAATTATTTAAAGTTTTTAGGATTTACTGATAGTCAGATAAATAAAATAAGTAAATATTTACCTAGTATATATGCTCATAGTACGCAATCTTTAGAAGAAAAAAGAGAATATTTTATTTCAATTGGTTTTAAGCAAAATGAGATTAACAAAATGATAATTTCTTTACCTAATATTTATGGATATTCAATTTCAAATTTAAATGATAAGTATAATTATTTGTTAGATTATGGATATAGTGAAGAAGAAGTTCATAAAATGATTGTTAATTTTCCTGAAATATTTAGTTTAAATAAAGAAAATTTAGAAAAAAAATTTCATTATTATGAAACTTTAAATCTTCATAATGTTGTTGTAAATCAAACAAAGAGATTAATGCAAAGTATTGAACTTACTTATGCTAGAAGTTGTTTTCTAGCAAGCAGCTATATTTTAATTAATGAAAATAATTATCGTTTACTATTTTTAGACAACACTAGATTTTTAAAAAAATTTAACATTGATAAAGAAAAACTTTTAGAAATTTATCCATATAATGATTTTGAAAAATATTTAGAAAATAATAATTTAGTATATTTCGATGAAAATAATTGTAAAAAATATGTTAAGGCTTTAAAATAAAAATACTTTCATGTATAATTAAAAAGGTGATAAATATGTTAAAAGTAAATAATTTGTGTGTCCGCTATGGTAAAAGAGTATTATTTGATAATGTTAATTTAGAATTTTCATCTGGTAATTGTTATGGTGTAATAGGCGCAAATGGTGCAGGAAAATCTACTTTTTTAAAAATATTAATGGGTCAAATTGATAGTACTAAAGGTGAAGTTATTAAAGGTAAAGATGAACGTATTTCTTATTTAAAACAAGATCATAACATATATAATGACTATACTGTAATTGATACTGTTATAATGGGTAATGATAGATTATATAAAATTATGAAAGAAAAAGAAGCTTTATATATGAAAGAAAATTTTACAAATGAAGATGGTATTAAAGTAGCAAAATTAGAAGATGAATTTGCTTCCTTAAACGGATGGGAAGCAGAGAGCGATGCTGCTATTTTACTTTCTGGTCTTGGTCTTAATATGGACTTATATGATAAAAAAATGGAAATTTTAAAAGATAAAGATAAAGTAAAAGTATTATTAGCTCAAGCTTTATTTGGAAAGCCAGATATATTACTATTAGATGAACCAACCAATGGACTAGATATTAAAAGTAAAATATGGCTTGAAGATTTTTTATTAGATTTTAATGGAACTATTATTTTAGTATCTCATGATAGACATTTTTTAAATAAAGTTTGTACTCATATGGTTGATATTGATAGAGAAAGAATTCAAATCACAATAGGTAACTATGATTTTTGGTATAAATCTAATGAACTTATGCAAAAGCAAATAAAACAATCTAATAAGAAAAAAGAAGAAAAAATAAAGGAATTGCAATCATTTATTGCAAGATTTTCAGCCAATGCTTCTAAATCAAAACAAGCAACATCAAGAAAAAAATTACTTGAAAAGATAACTTTGGATGAATTAAAACCTTCTACTAGAAAATATCCTTATATTAATTTTGATTATGAAAAAAGATTAGGAAAAGAAATTATTACATTAAGTAAAGTTAATGTTACTATTGATAATAAAACGGTAATAAGAAATTTAAATCTTAATATTAAAAAAGACGATAGAATAGCTTTGATTGGAGAAAATGAAATTGCTAAAACAACATTACTTCAAATTTTAGCAGGTGAAAAAATGCCTGATAGTGGTGAAGTTAAATTTGGCTCTACTGTATTAACTTCTTATTTTCCTAAAAATCATGATAAATATTTTAAAGATGATACAGATTTAGTAGAATGGTTAAGAAAATTTTCTGAAAATAAGGATGATAGTTTTGTTAGAGGCTTCTTAGGAAGAATGCTATTTTCATCAGAAGAAGCTTTGAAAAAAGTAAATGTATTATCTGGTGGTGAAAAAGTAAGGTGTATGTTTGCCAAAATGATGTTAAATAAAGGTAACGTTTTGTTATTAGATGAACCTACTAACCATTTAGATATTGAATCGATTACTTCATTAAATAATGGTTTAAATAAATTCGATGGTCCAATCGTATTTGCTACATTTGATACAGAACTTATTTCAACACTTGCCAATAGATTAATTCTAATTAAAGATGATGGCACATATATTGATAAACAAATGACATACGATGAATATTTAGAAAAATATGAATGTTAAGTCATTTAATCTATGCTTATTAAATTTTTATATTTAAAATTAAAAAGCCTTATGGAAAGCCATAAGGTTATTTTATATTATCAAATGAATATTTAAATACTCTATAAGCATACTTTTTAGCATTATATTTAAATTGTTTTATTAAATTACCATCACTGTCATATTCTCCAAATGAATTATCTTTACCACTTCCAACTATAATATTATCTTCATATAGCTGAACATCACTTACTATACTTGAATAAGGCACTTTTATACTTGTTACCAAAGTGTATGTTTTATCATTATCATTTACTTTATATTTATAAAAATATGATGTTTCCCCAGAAGTATATGAACCTATATTTGGAAAGTTTGACCATGATATATCTTTCCTTGTTGTTATATTGCCAAAATTATTATTAAACATTGTTAAATAATATTCATTTTCTCCAGAAATGTAAGTTACTGCATGTTGTCCTGCTTGTGATGTAAAATCATTGGTTTTAGTATATAGTAAGTTTTTATAACTTGTTCCTTCTAACATTGATTCATCGGCTAATAAGTATTTTATCTTAGGATTTGTTTTATAATTAGTAACATAAATAATCATACTAAGTTCTCTTGATGAAAGTATAGCGTCATTTCCCTTTATACTAATACTATTTATATGAATCCAGTCTAAGGCGGTTCCTCCATAGCTGTTTTTGCCAGGATTTACAGCCTTTTTATAAAGCTCTGGTAATAAGTTTTTCATATCTAATACTTTATTTATTTTGCTGGTTTCAAGGTCTAGGGTAATAACTACATCTTCAATTGTTTCTGTGTTATCTTCATTTACTAAAATTGATAATTTATTTCCATCTAAAATCATGTCGTGATGCATAGAATAATTTCCAAGATTGTATATTTTTTCTATTTTGCCCAAGGAATTTACCTTGATTATACCTTTTTTAGAGTAAGGATAATACATATAATTATCTTTAAATATTATTCTGTCTGCTCTATAACTATCTAATACTAATTCATTTCTTAATATTCCTTCATTATCATATAGATAAATATTTGAGGCATAGTTTTTATCATGACCTAAAACAGTATATAGACCATTTGTTAATTTTTCGCTTGAACCTGTTGTTTGAAGTTTTGTATCTATATTATTATTTGAAGGTGTTGTTATTTTAATTTGTTTTTTATTTTTACCACTTGTTAATGTTAAAGTGTTTGTTTCACCTGGTATAAATCCTATTAATTGATGTTCTTTTTTATTATTTAAATTACTTTGATAATCACTATAACCAGTTGTTTCTATTTTATAATTTAGGTTTTTATATGATTTACCTAGATATATATAATATGACTGCATACCAGTGCCATATGGGTTATATATTATAAGAGGATTATTAATTGAATAGTTTTGTTTTGCTTTTAAATTTTTAATTTTTTGTTCAATTACATTTTGATAGTTAATATTAAATATTGATATTTTTTCTTTTGTTTTTACTTCATAAACTCCCTCGCTGTTTTTTTCTATGGTGATGTTATTATTTAACCATAAAAGATTATTTTGTTTGTTTTTTTGAAAATTTGTGTATAATATTTTTATTAGAAATCCTATTAATATAATAGTTAATAGGATTAAAATTATTTTTATAATTTTTTTCATAATTCACTCCCTTTAGTAATTATGTTATCCAAAAAGAGTGAAATTAAAATGAAATATTTGAAAAAAATGTATGAAAAAAAAGTCGTTTAAAGACTTTAATTTTTAAAATGGCGTCCCCGGAGAGATTCGAACTCGCGACCCACGCCTTAGAAGGGCGTTGCTCTATCCAGCTGAGCTACGGAGACAGCTTTGCTTGACACATATGATTATACTATAACTTTACACATTTTTCAATAGTGTTTTACGTTTTTATTAAAAAATGTTATAATTAATATGGAAAGAAGAATATATATGAACCATAAAATCAATGATTATTTCTTGCAATTAAAATCAATAATAATGAAGGAACTTAATATAGTTACTGACTTAAGTGATGAAGATTTAAAAAACAATTTGGAATTTTTAATAGATTCTTTTGAGAATGAATTTAAAAATATTTATCCTTCATTGTTTATTTATACATATTATAAAAGATTATTAGATGGTAGTTTCAATAATATTTTATTTTTTGTTTTAAATAAGGAACCATTAAATCTTGATGGGAAAGAAAATATATTGAAAAAGGAAAGAAATGATATGAAAAATTCTTTAGATATGATTGGAATGGAGTATATTAATAATTCTTTTGTTAGTAAAATTAGTGGAAAAAAATTTAATAGTAATCAAAATGCTGATGAAATAATAAATAATGATGATGTCTTTTTAAGACCTCCTAAAGGAGATCCTAAATTGATTGGACCCCACGCACTTCCAACTTTAGCTTATGATTCTGATTACTGGGTTAAATTTAAAGATGATATGTGTGAATATATTTCTCAATTTGAAAAGAATAATGATAGAGAAGAGATAAAAAATTATTATTCTTGTGTAAAGATGTATAATGCTTATATTACGGTATTAGGCATGAAAAATTTAGAAGGAGGAAATTATGTCAAAAATTAAAGATATTAAAGCAAGAGAAATTTTAGATTCAAGAGGAAATCCTACTGTTGAGGTAGATATTATTTTAGAAAATGGTATTGTTGGAAGAGCTTCAGTACCTTCAGGAGCTTCAACAGGTTCTAAAGAGGCTATTGAGCTTAGGGATAATGATAAAAGTAGATATATGGGTAAAGGTGTTTTAAAAGCTGTTAGTAATGTGAATGAAATATTAAAAAAGCCTTTAATTGGTATGGAAACTGGTTTACAAAGAGAAGTTGATGATATATTGATTTCACTTGATGGGACTTTTAATAAAAGTAAATATGGAGCAAATGCTATTTTGGGTATTTCATTAGGATATCTTAAAGCAAGCGCATTAGATAAAAAAACTGCTATTTATAAATTATTTGGTGAAGATATATCTATGCCAAAAGCTATGATGAATATTTTAAATGGTGGTATGCATGCAGATAATGGCTTGGATTTCCAAGAATTTATGATTATTCCGATGGCTGATACTTTTAAAGAAAGATTAAGAATAGGTAGTGAGGTTTTTCATAATTTAAAAGATGTATTACATGAAAATGGATATAATACTTCTGTAGGTGATGAAGGTGGTTTTGCTCCTAATCTAAATACAAATGAAGAAGCATTGGATATGATTGTTAAAGCTATTATAAAAGCTGGATATAAACCAGGAAAAGACGTTAATATTGCTTTAGATGTTGCTTCAAGTGAATTTTATGAAGATGGTATTTATGATTTAAAAGGAGCAAATTTAAAATTAACTACAGATGAACTTATTGATTATTATGAAGATTTGATTAATAAGTATCCAATTGTTTCTATTGAGGATCCTGTTGATGAAAATGATTGGGATGGATTTAAAAAAATTACTGAAAAATTAGGAGATAAGGTTGATCTTGTTGGCGATGATTTATTTGTTACTAATAAAAAATACCTTCAAAAAGGTATTGATATGCATGCTGGCAATGCCATTTTAATTAAAATGAATCAAATAGGAACAATTAGTGAAACTATTGATACAATTAATTTAGCTCATAAGAATGGTTATAAGACAATTATTTCTCATCGTAGTGGGGAAACTGAAGATTATTCAATTGCAGATTTAGCAGTTGGTTTAAATACTAAAAATATTAAAACTGGTTCGTTATCTAGAACTGATAGAACATGTAAATATAATGAATTATTAAGAATAGAAGAGGAGCTATATGAAAAATAAAGGTTTTACTTTAATTGAACTTTTAGGTGTTATTGTAATATTAAGTGCCATTTTACTTATTATTGTTCCTGGTGTTACTAGTAATATTAAAAAAGCTCAAAATAATTCTGATGAAAATACTAAAGAAAATATTATCTTAGCCGCACAAAATTGGGCTAGTGATAATAAAAGTGTTTTAAATAGTAAAACTTCATATAGTGTTGCTTTGAAAACTTTACAAGATGAAGGTTATTTAGAAGATGATATTAAATTACCATCAACCGGTAGTAAAATAGAAAATGCTTGTGTTGTTATTAGTATTAAGCAAACTGAAAATAAACCTTCATATACATATACTTATGAAGATGAATGTGCAGGGTGAGATTATGAAAAAAGGCTTTACTTTAATCGAATTATTAGCTGTAATTACTATATTAGGGATAATTGCTTTATTAGCGTCTACTTCTGTAATAGGAACTTTGAATAAAGCTAAATCTTCACTTTCTAATACACAGATTACTACTATAGAAAAAGCTGCTGAAAGGTGGAGTATTGCAAATGCTGATAAATTACCTTTAGATTCTAGTGAATATTCAGTTGATATTAATACTTTAGCAAATGATGGATATTTAGATAGCTCTGATTTAAAAAATCCGGCAAATAATTCTAAGATATGTGGGTTTGTTAAGATAGAATATGTTAGTGAAAAAAAACAATATAAATATACTTTTACTAGTAAAACATGTTAAAAAGCTATGAAAATCATAGCTTTTATTTTACCCATTTTTTTCCATCAACAGCTCTTGATACAAGTAGAGCACAACTAGTATCTCCGACGGCATTAAGCATTGTAGCTGGCGCATCTATTACCGTTGCTATCATTGTTAGAACTGGTAGGGCTGCTACTGGAAATCCCATCATTGATATTATCATCATCTCACTAATTGTACCACCACCAATAGGAACAGCACTTATTAAAAGTGATGCAATTAAAGCTGTAAATAATGCCTGGAACATTATAGCAGGATCTGATATATTTGTTCCAAATAAACATACTAGAAACATTATTTTAAATACACTACCTATCATTGAACCATCTTGATGAAGATTTGTCGCTAGTGAAATTGTTGTTTCACTTACATCATGTGAAATATTCATTTTTTTAGCACTATCTATATTAACTGGTATGCATGCTGCAGAAGAACAAGTTGCTAAAGCTGTAAAGGTTGATGGTAAAATATTTTTCCACCAAATTTTAACGCCTTTTTTACCACCAGCAATATAGGCATATAAACTATACATAATTGTATAATATCCAAAAGCTACTATAGCGTATAGTATAAATGTTTTAAAAAATCCAACAGCTATACTTGATCCAAATTCACCTACATATGATGCAAAATAACAGCCAATTCCAATAGGGGCATAGTACATTATTATTTTAATAAAATTAAATATAACACTATGAGCACTTTCTAATACTTTTAAAAGTGGTTCAGCTTTTTCCTTACTCAATCTCATTGCAAATCCAAATATTAAAGCAAAGACAACCATTGCAACTACATTTTCTTTTGAAAGTAGTCCTGTAAAATCATCAACACTTATTAATTTAACAGTACTTTCTAAGATATTTAATTTTGTTGTAGATTCGGTTTTACTATTAAACATTTCTTTTATTGCTTGTGTTTCTCCTTTATCTACTAAATTTACATTTTTAATACTTATAAATCCTATAAGTACAGCAATGATGGATGTAATTATAAAGATAAAAACTGTCCATCCCATAATTTTTCCGAGTCTTTTTGGATGTTTAACTTTTGCAACTGCTAATGAGATTGTTAAAAATATAAGTGGCATAATAATAACAAACATTAGGTTCAAAAATAAATCTCCAAACGGTTTTACAACAGCAGCTTTTTCTTTGAATATAAGTCCAGCTGTAGCACCTATTATTATTGATAAAATAAGTATAATCATTGTTTTATAATTTTTCCAAAATTTTTTCATTTTTTCCCTCCTACAATCAGTATAGTTAATTAGATAAGAAATTGCTAATTTGTGTAATCCACGCA
Organism: bacterium; assembly: GCA_963659735.1. GTDB lineage: Bacteria > Bacillota_I > Bacilli_A > RF39 > UBA660 > Coprosoma. The sequence goes on along the minus strand of CAVKUP010000003.1, from coordinate 4,287 downwards.
AAATTTAAAAATCCACATTTTTTCCGATGAATTTATGGTATAATTAAAAAGGAGGCAGTTATGAAAAAAAATTTTATTAAAATGAATAATTCTGATAATCAATTATCACTTGGAAATTTTTGTAGAATTGTTAAGTCTTTAGCGCAAAATAAAGGATTCGCAAATCAAACTGAGGTATTTTATACAATATTTGGTGTTGATAATGTAAGCGATTCTACAATTAATAATTATTGTATAGGATATAGATGCATAGGTAGTGAATTTAGACAAATATATATTAAAAGAAAAAAGCAATTTGAAATAGATAATTCTATATTTGATGAAACAATATTAGGATTAATGTCTATTTTAGATGGTGAAATTTATTTAAAAACAACTCATTGTTATGTTTTAGAAAAATTAAAAACGCATGGTTTAGCAAACAAATTAATTTTATATATGTATAATATTGCGAAAAATGATAAATCTGTATCTGATGAATTTACTAAGAAATTATCTAAGAAAATTGATGATGATTATAAATATGAAGCTTTATGTGATATTCTTTTATATATTGTTTTAGAAAAAAAACAACCAATTTATATTGAAACGTCACATAAGGAGATTATTGAAGGCATTTTAAATAAAACTAATATTTCTGTTTCTGAATTAGAAAAGTTTTTAAAATTACAGATGCAAGATGGTATAAATTATACTCATTCTTTGAAAAGTCTTGCAAAAGAAGGCAATCCTTATGCATGTTTTGAATTAGGCGAAATGGAATATAATGGTCAAATGACAGGGGTGGCTAGATATGTTAAAGCATATGATTATTTAAAAATAGCCGCTTCAAAAAATCATCCTAGGGCATGCTGGCTAATTGCTCAGATGTTTTATCAAAAAAAAATAGGCAATTTAACTATTGATGATAAGTTGATAGCTTTTAATTATTTAAATCAGGCTATAAGTGTTGGTAGTGTTGCCGCACTTAATTCATTAGGCATTGCTTATTTAAAAGGATTAGTGCCAAATGAAAATGCTAGCGAAGATAAAGCTATAGAATATTTTAAAAAAGCTATGGATTCAGATTATGTATATGCTTATAATAATTTAGGTATGATTTATGAGAAAAAAAAGGATTATAAGAAAGCATATGAATGTTATTATTTTTCAGCTTCTAAAGGAGAAAGTTGGGCTTGTAATAAGATTGGCGAGTTTTATAGATTGGGCATTTATGTTGACAAGGATTATAAAAAAGCTTATGAATATTATAAACTATCTATTGATGTTCCCATTAATTTATTAGATCCTTGGGCATATTATAATTTAGGTAAATATTTTTATTTAACTGGTTCTCCTTATGCATCCTTAGAAAAAGATGTTGATATGGCATTAAAATGTTTTGAAAGGGCATATTCTAAAGGTTTGAATATAGCTTTAAAAGAATTAATTTATATATATATAGATAAATATGCGAAAGAAAGATTAGATATTTATTTTGATAAGATAAATAAATATTTAGAAATTTTATCAAGTGATAATTCTTATGATGATTTTAGAAATGATATTTTAGATAAATTAAAAATGTTGGAAATTAAACATTTAGCTATTGTGAAATATTGACTAATTTTTTAGAGTAAATTATAATTTAAACAGGTGATAGAAATGAAAAAGGGTTTTACATTAATTGAACTTTTAGGTGTAATTATTATATTAGGTATTATTGCAACTATTGCAGTACCGCTTGTTCAAAGAACGATTGTTGAGAGTAATCAAACTGCTTATTTACAGCAGGTGGCTTCTTTTGAAAAAGCTGCTAAGAATTATGTCGCTTCTGATATATATAATATGACAAGTTGTGAAACAAAGAACTGTGAAGTTTCTTTATCGCAGTTACAGAAAGGTGGCTTTCTTCCTTCTGGCGATATTAAAAACCCTAAAACCGATTCTAATTTTGATATGGAAAATGTTGTAATTATTTCATATTCTGGTGGTAAGTTTTCATATAAATATGATACTGATCAAGATCCAAATTAAGGAGAATTTATGCTTTATACATCAATAAATAATGAGAAAATTAAAAAATTATCAAAACTAAAAACTAAAAAGGAAAGAGATAAAGAAAATTTATTTTTAGTTGAAGGGTCACATTTAGTAAAAGAAGCTTATAATTCTGGTTATTTAAAGGAATTATTCTTATTAGATGGAAATGATTTTTCTTTACCGGTTAATATTAATTATATATCTATGAATGTTTTGAAATATTTAAGTGACGTTGATAGTCCTAGTGGAATTATTGGCTTATGTGAAAAAAAACAAATGAAGTTAGATGAGGATAGGATTTTGATTTTAGATAGTATTCAAGATCCGGGTAATTTAGGTACTATTATTAGAAGTTGTGTAGCTTTTAACATTAATAATATTGTTATAAATGATAAATGTGTTGATCCTTTTGGTTCTAAGGTTATAAGAGCTTCGCAAGGAATGATTTTCAAGGTGAATATTGTTAAAAAAGATTTAACTGAATATCTTAAAAGTATTAAAAACAATATTTTTATATATGGTACAAAGGTTATTAATGGAAAGAGTTTAAAAACTATTGAAAAAAAATCTAAGTTTGCTATAATAATGGGAAATGAGGGTAATGGAGTAGACAATAAACTTTTAGCTTTATGTGATGATTATATTTATATTCCTATGAATAATAAATGTGAAAGTTTAAATGTTGGCGTGGCTACTAGTATTATTTTATATGAATTTGAGGTGATTTGATATGTTAAAAATTGGTTCACTAGTTAATACTCATGGTATTAAAGGAGAAGTACGTATCAAATCATCTTTTAAATATAAAGATATTGTATTTAATAATTGCATTTATGTTGATAATATTAAACTTAAAATAACATCTTATAGAGTTCATAAAAATTATGACATGGTTACCTTTGAAGGTTATAATAATATTAATGATGTTTTAAAATTCAAAGGTAAGGATGTTTATATTGATGAAAATGATTATGTTTTTCCTGGTATTTTAAATGAAAGTTTGTATGGCAAAAAAGTATATTCAAAGGGTAAGTTTATTGGCTTTTTAAAAGAAATTATAGGTAATGGGCAAGAAATTATGGTTATAAAAAACAATGATAAAGAATATTTAATTCCATATGTTGATGAATTTGTTAAATCTATTGATAATAATATTGAAGTGAATGTTATAAAGGGACTTTTAGATGAAGATTGATATTTTAACTATTTTTCCAGAAATGTTTGAGGGATTTTTAAATACTTCAATTATTAAAAGAGCTATAGATAGAAAACTTGTTAATATTCAAATTCATGATATTAGAAATTATAGTGAAGATTTGCATAAGAGGGTAGATGATTATGGATATGGTGGTGGCAAAGGAATGGTTTTAATGCCACAGCCTATATTTTCTGCAGTTGATGATTTAAAAGATGATAACTCGAAAGTTATTTTGATGACTCCACAAGGAATACCTTATAAACAAAAAGTTGCTTATGATTTATCTTTAGAAAAACATTTAATTTTAATTTGTGGACATTATGAAGGGTTCGATGAAAGAATTAGAACTCTTGCAGATATGGAAATTAGTATTGGTGATTATGTTTTAACTGGTGGCGAACTTGCTAGTATGGTTATTACTGATAGTGTTACAAGATTAATTGATGGTGTTATTGAAAAAGAGTCCCATATAAATGATTCTTTTAATAATAATTTGCTTGATTATCCTGTTTATACCAAACCTGTTTGTTTTAATGGTATGAAAGTTCCAGATGTTTTGCTTTCTGGACATCATGCTAATATTGAAAAATATAGAAAGCAGCAGGCTATTAAAAGAACTATAGAAAGAAGACCCGATTTATTGGAAAATGGTGATAAACATGAATGAAAGATATTATATATGCAATAAAGATAATAATGAAATAATATATGGTTATATTGATTATAGTCATCTTCATGGTTTTAAAATAAAACCACAAAATAATGTTCCATATGAGGGAATTGAAGTAAGTAAACTCGAATTAGTTGAACCAGAATTAATTAAGAAAGTTTTAAAAAGAAAAATAAAACATAAATTAAATATGTATTTGAATTTCTTATTTTCTATTTTAGATGATGATAATGATGATTCTGAAGAATTATCATTAGTAATTGATGATTTAATTAAATATAAAAAAATTATTATGAATAAATATTCTAAATTTTTAGATAAAAGTTATATAAATACTTTACTTAAAAAAGTTGGTATGGTTGAAAAAGAATTAAAGTTAAAATTAGAAGAATTAAAG
>CAVKUP010000002.1:0-55140 GCA_963659735.1 bacterium | reverse complement strand
CTAGATTTTACTTAGTAATAAAGATAATTTAAAACATACAACTGTCAAACTCGGGGGATACAACTATTGGTAAAGTTAGAAGGGAAAATATTATTGAGTGGAATGATAATTGTATAATATTTTCAAGAGATGGAAAAAAAGTAAAGTATTTTGATTTAGATGATAATATAGATGTTCCATCAGATTTAAAAAAGTTGCTTTGGAAGGAATATTAATCTAGTATAGTATCAAATTTATAACCAAAGTGGTATAATATTGAATATAAATGAGGTGATTCCTATGACAGTTGAGAATTATAAAAATAATAAGGATATATTAGAATTTGTAAAGAATTATGGTGCTAAAGATTTATTAGAATGTTTAAATTGAAGTAAATGGGAAGAATATTTTTTGTTATTAGAGAAAAACAATGATGGCAGTCAATAGTTTATTCAATAGTATTAAAATCAAAGGAATTGTTTTCAAAAATTAATCTTATTATTGAAAATAAGATTAAAGAATTAGGTTGCAGTGTTATAGAATATAAAATAACTGCAGAACAAAGTGAATTATTAAAAGAAACAAATTCTAATGGATTCAATGAACATTCAATTAGAATGGAAAAAGAACTTTAAATGATAGGAGATGAGCTGAATGCCACATTATAATGCTTATGATAGTTTTAAAACAAAAAAAAGCATGGAAAAAAAACAAAGAGCTAAGGAAAGAGCTTTTGGAAAAAAAGAGGAAAAAGTAGAAGATTTTGTTATTGATCAATCTTCTGACTATGGTGTTGTTATAGAAGTTAGATATGATGATGCTTACATATTATATAATGGTGATGTTGTATTAGCAAAATTAAGAAAAGACATTAATATGGTTTGTAATCAAGTTATTTTCCCTGGTGATAAAGTTTGTTTATCACAAAATGAAAATAATTTTACAATAACTAATTTATTAAAAAGAACATCTATTTTATCAAGAGTAAAAAAAGACAGTACAAGATTAGATGATATTGGATTAACAAAAAATATTGCAGCAAATGTAGATTTAGCTGTTATAGTAGTAGCAGCAAAAGAACCGCCTTTACATCCTAAATTTATTGATAGATATTTAATGATATTACAAGATAGTAATATACCTGCAATCATTTGTTTAAATAAATGTGATTTAAAGACTGAGTATGAAGATGAAGTATTAGATGTTTATCGTGAAATTGGTATTCCAATAGTAGAAACTTCAACATATAAGAATATTGGTGTAGAAGAAATTAAAAAATATTTATCTGGAAAACAAGCAATTTTTGTAGGTAATAGTGGTGTTGGTAAAAGTAGTTTAACTAATGCAATAATGGATGATGATGAAATTAAAACAAGTCATGTAAGTGATAAATCAAAAAGAGGTCGTCATACAACAACTGCTTCAAAATATTATGTTTGGGATGATAATTCATCTATTATTGATATTCCAGGTATTAGAGCATTAGATGTATCGTCATTTAGTCCAATAGAAATACAAGATTATTTTCCTGAACTAGACATGTGGAGAGGAAAATGTAAGTACAATGATTGCTTACACTATAATGAACCATATGATTCATGTGTTATTAAACAAGGTGTTGCTGGTGGGCTTATAAATGCAGATAGATATGAAAGTTATTTAAGAATTATGTCAGATGTCTTAAATGTTAAAAACTATGATGAAATACTTGCTGAAGTTACGCCAGATAAAAAAAACTAATTAGATAAATTATTTCATGGAGACAAGTAAAAATATAAAAAAAATATACATTATTATGCATTTATTCTTCATAATTTTGTAAAAAAGTGATATAATGAATATAGTTAGTAGTTATTACTATCTATATTCTTTTTGCTTTTATGGGTTATTGAACTTCCACCATAAGGGCACCATTGGGAAATCTGTTCGAATTATTCGAACTTTTGGATGGATATCAATCAGAAATGATTGATTTTTTCGTTTTATAAGAAAAAATTATAGAAAGGTTGGGGGGCTATGATAAAGATAATTAAAAAAATTGAGATTTTAGTTTTTAGATTAAATGTTTTGCTTTAATTGATTTAAATGGCATTGTTAATAGTTATGTAGTTTTAAGAAGAATTTTTTTTGAAATAGGTGGTAAAAAATTAGAACCATATATTGATTACTATTTTGATATAAAGGCATACCTAAAATAATGTAAATGGATAAGTGTGATGAATTAAATTTGTCTGAACCTTTTATTAATTTTGAAGGTGATTTTTTAGAAGATAAAAGTATTACAACGTATGACTGTAAAATTATGGTGCTTATGTAAAAACATTTAAATAATCTGAACTTAAACCGTTTTTAACACAATTTTCACATTTAAACCATAATACTTTCACATGAAAACAATATATTTTTAGTGTGAAAGGAAGATTTTATGTATATATTAAAAAATGCTATTACATCAATTGTAAGAAATAAGGGAAGAAATATTTTAATAGGAATTATTATATTAGTAATTGCATGTGCGACATCTATTACCCTCGCTATTACTAATTCATCAAATAAGTTAATTAATTCTTATAAAAATAAATATCAAACTGAGGCTACCATTAGTATCAATAGAGAAAATATGATGAAAGATTTTGATAAAGATAATAAAGAACAGTCAAAAGAGGATATGAAAGATAAATTTTCAAATATAGAGTCAATAACTGTGTCTGATATTGAAAAGTATGGTAAAAGTAAATATGTAAAAAGTTATTATTATAGCATGCAAGTAGGTGTGAATAGTAATTTAGAAAAAGCTGATAGTGAAAAAGATGATAAAGGTAAAGGACCTGAAAAGCAAGAACAATCTAGTGATTTTACTTTAACTGGTTATTCTTCATTAGATGCAATGAATGATTTTGTTGAAGGAAATTATAAAATAAAAGAAGGAAAGGTAGATAGTGATTTTTCAAATGATTCATGCATTATAAATAGTGAACTTGCTACGTTAAACAATATATCTGTTGGTGATAAGATAACTATAAAAGATCCAAGTGATGAGACAAAAACTTATGAACTTACTGTAACAGGTATTTATGAAGAAGCATCTTCTGATAGTATGTCAATGTTTTCAAATTCTGCGAATACAATTATTACAAATACAAATTTTGTAAATAAAGTTTTAGAAGACGACAGTGAATTATCTGTTAATGTAAATCCAACTTTTATTTTAACAAGTAGTAAAGTAGTAAATAAATTTGAAAATGAACTTAGAAAAAAAGGATTAGATGATAATTTATCTGTTCAGACTAATTTAGATCAAGTTGAAAATGCAACTCAAACTATATCTAATGTTAAAACATTTTCAGTGACATTTTTAATAATTACGTTAATAATTGGTACTGTAGTTTTATTTATAATCAATATGATAAATATAAGAGAAAGAAAGTATGAAATTGGAGTGCTTAGAACAATAGGTATGAAAAAAAGTAAGGTGGCTTTACAATTTATATATGAACTTTTAATAGTGGCTGTTATATCATTAATATTAGGAGCTTCTTTAGGAGCAAGTGTTTCTGTTCCTGTATCTAATTATTTACTTAAAAATGAAATATCATCATCTTCTAGGCAAACACAAAATATTGAAAATAATTTTGGTCAGAAAGATGATAAACAATCGAAATTTCAAGGTGTGGCAAAGGTAGAAGAGTTTAGTAGTATTAATGCAACTGTTGACTTAAAAGTTTTATTGGAATTGTTAGGCATTGGATTAGTAATTACATTTATATCCTGCTCTAGTGCAATTATAAGTATTCAGAGATTTTCACCACTTACAATATTAAAGGAGAGATCATAGATGAGTTTATTAAAATTAAAAAATGTATCATATAGATATAAAGATGCGGATAAAGATGATTATGTTTTAAAAAATATTAATTATGAATTTTCCTTAGGAAAAGTATATGCCATAAAAGGTAAAAGTGGTAGTGGTAAAACTACATTACTTTCATTACTTAGTGGTTTAGAAAATAATTATGAAGGTGAAATATACTATGATGGAAAAGCGTTGAAATCTTTAGATTTGGATAAATATAGAAGTAGTGATATTGGAATAATTTTTCAAAGTTATAATTTACTTCCACATTTAACAGCCATAGAAAACATAATTTTATCAATGAATATTAGTAACATTAAAATAGATGATAAAGTTAATAAAGCTATAGAACTTATGAAAAGTGTGAATTTAAAAGAAAGTCAAAAGGATAGAAAAGTATTAAAGTTGTCTGGTGGTGAACAGCAAAGAGTAGCAATTGCTAGAAGTTTATCTTATAATCCCAAAATGATTTTAGCAGATGAACCTACGGGTAATTTAGATAAACAAACAGAAAACGATATATTAAAAATATTTAAGAATCTTGCTAAAAAAGAAAATAAATGCATAATTATAGTAACTCATTCTGAAAATGTATGTAATCAAGCAGATAAAATATTTGAATTAAAGGCTAAATAAGCCTTTTTTTAGTTGTTTAATTTGATTATTATTAAAAAATGATTTATAATACCGGTTTTAGAAAGGGAATTAATTTTAAACATAAAGATAAGGTGGTTTTATGACTAAAAAAGAAATCAGAGAAAAAATTTTTGAATTGAAATCAGACGAGGAAATAGAAGAATTTGTAAAAAAAAGAATTGCACAATTGGAGATGATAGCTGAAGAAAAAACTGCTGGTCAAGGATATACAACTACTTTTGATGATTATATTTCAAGCAAAGTAAAATTTAAGCCAGTTGCGTCATTAAAAGACAAGGCATGTCCCAATTTGGTTTATGATGATATTTTGCCTTATTTAGAATTGATAAAATTTTTAGTTGAAGAAAAATCATATTTAACAGAATTGTATTTATTTTCACCAATAGTGGTTGAAATTGATAAGTATTTTTTAAATAATAAAGTTAAAAGTTGTATGTTTGGATCATTAATGGATAGACAAGCAATTTATTACCATGCAATGAATAAAAATATAGAAAATATATCAATAAAGGAATTTTATAAAAGAAATTGTGGATTTTGCTCTGAAAAGGCTGGGCTAGTTCATAATATGTTCAAAATTTTGGGTGTTGATTCACAATACGTTGTAGGAAAAAGAGATAATCAAAATCATGCATTTAATATTATTTTTCCTCATGGATATGGTGTTGCTCCGGCTGTACTTTTTGATGCATCATTTAGATTAACTTTTAAAAATGACTTAGGGCAAAATTTTTCATGTGGTGTTTTTAAAGTTTTAAAACAAGAAGAATATGAAGATATGTTTTCTGGTAATAACACTTTAATTGACTTTGAAAAATCTGTTAATGATTTATTTAAATATTATTTATTACAAGGTTTTAGTGCAAGTTATGAAAATGCTGAATATTGTATGGGTATTGAACCTTATAGTAAAAATAACAATAAGACATTATGCTTAAAAAAATAACATAGCATTTAACCTATTTAATGAAAAAATTATTATTGTAAAAAAATGTGTAAATATTTGTAATACATATGGAAATTAATAATTTATTTTGTTATAATTTAAGTGTATTTTTATAGAAATGTGTTAATTTGACAAATAATATGTTTGGTGGTATTATATGCCACAAATAAGAGGGGTTTATGCAATCTTTCTATCTAGAAATGGGGGATATTTATGAAACTTAAATTGTTTAACGAAAAAATTAATTCGGCATATATTGAAGGTGCTTCAATAAAAGAAAGATTATCACAGTTTTTAAAAGATAATAAAAATAAAGTTGGCATTGGTGCCATGACCGTTGCGTTTGTTGGTACATTATTATCTCCAAATGTTGTACGAGCAGCTGAAAATAACATAGCAGATACAACAACACCAACTTCTACGGAACAAACATATGATAATCAAGAAGATATTCAAACTGAAGCAGTAGAGCAAGCAATATCAGAAGATATTCAAACTGAGGCAGTAGAGCAAGCAATATCAGAAGATGTTCAAACTGAGGCAGTAGAGCAAGCAACATCAGAAGATGTTCAAACTGAGGCAGTAGAGCAAGTAAAATCAGAAGATGTTCAAACTGAAACAGCAGAGCAAGTAAAATCAGAAGATGTTCAAACTGAGGCAGTAGAGCAAACAAAATCAGAAGATGTTCAAACTGAAACGGTAGAACAAACAAAATCAGAAGATGTTCAAACTGAAACAGCAGAGCAAACAAAATCAGAAGATGTTCAAACTGAAACGGTAGAACAAACAAAATCAGAAGATGTTCAAACTGAAACGGTAGAACAAACAAAATCAGAAGATGTTCAAACTGAAACAGCAGAGCAAGTAATATCTAAAAATTCTAATGTTAGACATTTTAATGGGTATGATGCTATTGAAAAAGATGGTCATCTTACAATTGTTGGAAATGTGCCAGAAACTGTTGATTTGGCCGAACAGTTAAGTCAATACTATGATCTTAATTCTATTGATGTAACAGCATATAGTTTGGATTACATTTTAGCATCTGGACAAGCTCAAATTGCTGACACTGGTTATACAGTTGATTATCAAGATGGTAATGTTATAATTATGGATGCTGAAGGAAATGTTGTTTATAAGCAAACTTATGAAAAAACAACAGAAACTACTAATTCTAATGAAAATTCTGTTGATGAAAAACAAAATTCACAAGATACTGTTGATAATAAAGTTACCGTTGAAGATAATCAATATATTCTTATGAAGTCACAAGATGGCACATATTACGTCTTAGGACAAGGTGGTGTAGGGCTTTCAAACGCTCAACTACAGGACTTAATTTCAGTATTACAAAAAGAAGGGAAATTACCTGCAGATGCTAAAGTTTTTTCAGGTATATTGCCAGATGCACCAACAGATGAAATGAAAGAGGCAGGGTATACTGAAAGAACTACAACTATTGGTGATTATACTTTTGTAACTACTGATGGAGGTTATTACATAATTAAGGATCAAGATGGCAATGTTTTGACTACTTATGATTTTATAATTGGTGATGTTAAACAGCTAGAAGAAAACAAGAAAACATCTGAAGACCCAGATGCCGTGCCAGATTTAAAGCCTAGCAAGGATGAACCTAATCCAGATCCAGATCCAAAACCAACTCCGGATCCAGAGCCAGATCCAGAGCCAGAGCCAGAGCCAACTCCAGAGCCAACTCCAGAGCCAACACCTGATCCAGAGCCAACTCCGGAACACAAAGAGGTTTTACCTCAAACTGGTGATCCTACTATTAATTTACCAGGACTTTTAGAACTTGGTGGTGCAGCTATTGCTGCAGCAGGCCTTACAAGCTCTAAGAAGAAGAAGGATGAAAAACTTCAAGATGAAAAAGAGTTTGATTTTGAAAAAAATGCAGATATAAAAGCGAATGAGATTGCTAAAGTCAATCATAATAAAACTATGAGCATTGATGAACAAGTAGATGCAATAATGAGAGAAATAAATAGAAAAGTTTATGGTGAGGAAACTAAAGTAAATGAACCTAAAGGAAGGACACGTTAAAGTAAGGGGGAATCGTTATGAAAACAATTCAAAAATTTTATAGTATAATTTGTACTTTCTTGTTAGTTGTAGTTTTATCTGTTACTAGCATTCCAATGGTAAATGCTGCTCCTAATAATCCTACTATTAGTAGAGAAGGAGTAATGGTATCATACATTGGAGAAAATTATAAATGGGCTAAATTTAGAACATCCGATGGAAAAGTTGCATATTGCATGGATGTTGAAAAGAAATGGCCAGAAAAAACAACTAATGTTTCATTAGTTAAAGAAGCTGACAATGGTGTCAGGTATATTTTAGAAAATGGTTATCCATACAAATCAATAAAGGGAAACAATGATCAAGATAGGTTCATTACTCAAGCGGCTTTATGGTGGTATTTAGCTGAAACTGGACAAAGTGGTAGTTTAAGTGCTGATTTTACAACCAATTCTGCTGATCCATATGGACTTAGAGATTCTATAAAAGCTTTGGTAAATGCTGCAAAAACAGCTAAAGCAAACGAACAGGCATCATTAGACGTAAGTATAAGTAATACTAATATGGATTTATCTAGTGATGGTAATTACTTTGTTTCAAAAGAAATTACAACAACATTAACTGGTACTACGGCTTATTCAGTTGAAGTAACAGGAGCACCTACTGGTACAATTGTTACAAGTACATCAGGAAAAACTCAAACTACATTTAATGCAGGTGAAAAGTTCTTAGTTAAAATTCCATCAAATGCATTAGGACAAACAACTACAATTAAAGTAAATGTTTCAGCAAAAGGTACTAGTACCAAAGCATATATTTATCAACCTTCTGATACTTCATATCAAAGATTAGCTGTTTTATATACAGATAATACTGATTTATCAAAATCAATTAGTTTAACTGCTAAAGTTGATAAACCTAAAGTTTGCGTTAATTATGTTATAGTTGGTAATGTAAAACCAGATGCTAACTTAACTGATCCAACACCTGGAACAAGTTGTTATGATAAAGGTACTAAATATAACCAAGAAAAAGAATTAACAACAAGACAAGAAAATTGTAAGTTTAATGGATGGTATACCAAAGATAATTTAACTGGAAAATGGACTGATGGTACTGCTTTAAATAATAATATGACATTATATGGTGCATGGGATTGTGGAACTACAATTGATGTTCCAAATACTGCTGCCAGTGTTCCTTTAATTATTTTAGGCGTAGGTTTAGTAATTATTGCTGGTGGTGTAGGAGTTATTATTTATAGAGATAAAAAAATGAATGTTAAGAAAAATTAAGGGGAGTAGCTACTCTCTTTAATTTTTTACTTTTAAAGTTTATAAATAAATGTTATAATACTAAAGGTGATTACGATGGAATTATTTGAAAAATTAAAAATTAAACCAAATGATATTAATTTATATGAAACAGCATTTTCACACACTTCATATTCTAATGAAAATAATGTTAAAAGTTATGAACGTTTAGAATTTTTGGGTGATGCCGTTTTAGAATTACTTATGAGTGATTATTTATACAAAAGTGATAAATATGATGAGGGTCAAATGACTAAAATAAGAGCTCATTATGTATGTGAAACTGCAAATTATGAGTATTCAATAAAATTGGGATTAAATGAATATTTAAAATTAGGTAAAGGTGAAGCAGACAATGGTGGCAAATATAGTAAAGCAATTGTTTCTGACATATTTGAATCATTTTTAGGTGCCTTATATTTAGATCAAGGTTTAAAAAAAACTAAAGAATTTTTTTATGAATTTGTAATTCCATTAATTGAAAATCGTGAAGTTGATTTCTTTGATGATTATAAATCATTATTGCAAGAATATGTTCAAACTGATAAAAAGAGTTTAGAATATATATTGGTAAGTGAAACTGGGCCATCTCATAATCCAGAGTTTACGATAAACGTTGTAATTGATGGTATTATATATGGTCAAGGTATATCACATAGTAAAAAGTCGGCTGAACAAGAAGCTGCAAAAAATGCTTTAAAAAAAGCACAGAAAGGAAGTTTAACATGGGAAGAGCATATGAAGTAAGAAAGGCTAGTATTCAAAAAACAGGAGCCGCAAAAGCTAAATTATATTCAATGTATGCAAAAGAAATTTATCAAGCTGCCCGTAATGGTGGTGTGGAATTAGAAGGAAATCCTTCTTTAAAAAGATTAGTTGAAAAGGCTAAAAAAGATCAAGTGCCAAATGATATTGTTAATAGAGCTATTGAAAAGGTAAATAGTGGTGCGGATGAAACTTATACAGTTGCAAATTATGAAATATTTGGACCAGCTGGTTCAACTGCTATAATTTCTTGTTTAACTGATAATGTTAATAGAAGCGTTTCAAATGTAAGGGCTGTTATTAATAAGTGTCATGTTAAAATGGGTTCACAAGGAAGCGTTAGTTATATGTATGATCATTTATGCATTGTAAGTTTTAAAGGTTTAACTGAAGAAGAAACATTAGATGCTATATTAGAAGCTGGATTAGATATTAATGATATTGAAGTGGATAATGATGAAGTGATTATTTATGGCGCACCTAATGATTTAAATAATATTAAAGAAGCTGTTTTATCTAAACTGCCACAAGTTGAATTTGATTTAGATGAAATAAGTATGTTACCTAAAGAAAAAGTAACTTTAACTGGTGAAGATAAAGAAACATTTGAAAAAATGCTTAGTTTATTAGATGAAGTTGAAGATGTACAACATGTATATCATAATGTGGAGCTTTAAAGCTCTTTTTTGTATATTTTTTTTATTTTGATTAATAATATAGTTGAAAGGAAGAAAATATATGAATGAAAATGAAGAATTATTAACTTATATTTATCAAACAAGTAGTATGGGTTTACAAAGTACAATTGATTTACTAAATTGTTTAAAAGGAAAAGAAAATAAAATATTAGATTTGCTTTTTGAAATTAAAAAAAATTACGAAAAATATTCCTTAGAAACTGAAAAATTATTAAAAAAACATAAGCTTCAAGTAAAAGATTTGGGACTTATGACTAAAACAATGTCAAAGTTAAGTATAAATAAAGAAATGCTTGAAGATAACAGTGATACAAATATTGCTGATATGTTAATAAAAGGACTTACAATGGGAAATTTAGAATTAACTAAAAATATTGAAAAATATGAAAAAACGGCTGATAAAAAAATAATTTTGTTGGGTAAAAATCTTTTGGATTTTGGAGAAAAATATATTGAAAAATTAAAAACTTTTTTATAGTATTGAATTTATTTTAAAAATCCCTTATAATAATTGTTAGAAAGTAGGGATATGTGTGAACAATTCAAAAAAGCAGGTATTGGAATTTGTAGAGAAGTATAGAAATTATTTAATTGCAATATTAGCTGTAATTATTGCATTAATTGCTGGATTTACTATATCTAACAAATTAATAAATAAAAGTAAAATTGCCGATAAAACTGATTCAGGTATAGTAGCTAATACAAAAGAGGGAATTATCAAAGAAGAGGTTTATGAAGGTTTAAAATTTTCAAATATTTCCTTAATAACAGAAAATGGTTATACCACTTTTTCTGCTGATGTTACTAATACTACTGATACAGATAATAACATATCAGATGTTAATATTGTGTTAAAAGATAAAGATGATAATACTGTAATTACATTAAGAGGAAATATTGGTGATACTTTAAAATCTGGCGAAACAAGAACTATTACCGCCGTGGCCAAAGGTAATTTTAAAAGTGTTGTTACTAAGGCAATAGCAAAATATGAATAAATTTTATTCATATTTTTTCTATTAAAAAAGAATTATAAAATTTATAATTCTTCAACATCATCGGCAGAATAAATATTTTTAGTACCTAAAAATTCACTTGTTTGTTTTTCTTTAGCAGTCATAGCTTCTTTTGTTTCCATGATAGCTTCTTTTAATGAAGTGTTGTTACTAATTTTATCATCGTCTTCTAATTCAATCAATTTTAAAATTTCTGCAAATGTAGTTTTTCCTTCAACTACTTTTTGTAAACCATCTTGTAACATTGTAATAACATTACTACCGCCATAAACTAATTGTCTTATTTTTTCTTTATCAGCATTGTTACTTAACTCATCACGAATATTTTGATTTATTCTTAAAACTTCATGAATGGCAACACGTCCTTTGTAACCATCATGACAATGTTCACATCCTTCAGCATCGTATATCTCATCGACATCTTTTCCTAATACTGTTTTAAAAATAGCTTTTTCATAATCACTTGTTTTTCTTAACGTACGGCAATGTTCACATAGACTTCTTGCTAATTTTTGTGAAACAACACCTTCTAATGCGGATGCCAGTAAATATCTTTGAACATCCATATCAATTAATCTTTCAATGGTATTTAGGGCTGTATTTGTATGTAATGTAGAAAGTACGAGGTGTCCAGTTATTGACGCTCTGACGGCTATTTTTGCTGTTTCGGTATCACGTATTTCTCCAATCATTATGATGTTTGGATCTTGTCTTAATATAGATCTTAATGCTGTTGCGAAGGTTAAACCTATTTTAGAATTTGTTTGAACTTGGTTGATGCCTTTAATATCCATTTCAATTGGATCTTCAACTGTAATTATATTTGTTTCTGATGTATTTAAATATTGAAGCATAGAATATACAGTTGTACTTTTACCACTTCCAGTTGCCCCTGTAACTAAAATAATACCATTTGGGACACTAATCATTTCTAGTATTTTTTTATAATTTTCATCATTAAAGCCTAATTCTTCTAATCCCGCCATACTTCTTGTATAATCTAAAATACGAATAACTATTTTTTCTCCTGTACTAACAGGTAATACTGAAACACGCAAATCTAAATCAACACCGTTTATTGTATCTTTAATTGCGCCATCTTGTGGTAATCTTGATTCGGTTATATTCATTCTAGATATTGTTTTAATTCTAGTAGTTAAATAATCTCTGTGCTCGTTAGGTACTTTCGCATAATCCATTAAAATACCATCAATTCTAATTCTAATTAATAAATATTCTTCATATGGATCAAAGTGAATATCACTCGCATTTCTTTTAGCAGAATCAACAAATATTTCATTTATAATATCAACTATTGGCATCTTTGCAAAATCAAATGTTCTAATCATTTTATCAAGCTCCTTTGTTCTTTTAGGACTAGATTTTATCCCTAATCTATTATATAATATATTCAGAATAAAAACAATTGAAAAAGGAGTAAAATTTTATGAATAGAAATAATAGGGGATTTTTATTAGCTGAGTCATTAGTTGTATCTACTTTTGTTTTGACAATTTTAATTTTCCTTTTTGTTCAATTTAGAAATGTAGTAACAAATTATAAGACAACCTACAGTTATAATAATGTTGAGTCTATTTATAATTTAGGCTCCCTTAGTAATTATATAAGTACTAATAATATTAAAATTGAAACTTCTTCTGATAAGCCTTATACAATTATATATAAAGATGAAACTTGTCAAATAAACGTTAATTATAGTACATTTTGTAATGACCTATTAGAAGCTATGGATGCGAAATTAGTAATTTACACTTCTTCTGATATATTGAATATAAAAAATTATGTTAATAATAATGATGATGATAATATATCTCAATCTATGCGTGATTTTATTAATAAAATATCAGCTGTTAAGGTGGAAAATAAAGGAAGGTTGCTTGCTGAATTTAATGATGGAACTTTTGCGACAGTAGCAATGAATGATTCTAGTAAACAAAATAGTAGTATTACGGGTGTTGAGTTATGTAATAATGATACTGTTACATCAGGTGATGGATTATATAAGGATACTACTGAAACAGGAAGGTGTGTTTATAAAGGAGGGAATCCAAATAACTACATTACTTTAGGTTCTGATATGTATAGAATAATAGCAGTAGAGTCAGATGGAACATTAAAAGTAATCAAAAATGGTAGTATTGGAGATATGCCGTTTGATTTAGGATATGGAGCATTTGAATCTAATGCAAGTTCTCTTGCTGGGACAAGATACACAAATATATCTACAGATTATTGTTACCGAAATAATGGAACTGAATCAGAATATTATGGTTGTAACATATGGGGAAGCAGGACAACTATGTTAGATTCATCAGGAAACAATATAACAACAATGCCAAGAGAAGTAGGAGGAACTACCTTATATAATCTACCAGAAAAAGAAGCATATTTGAATACATATTTAAATAATGATTGGTATAATAGTTTATCAAGTACTGTTCAAAGTAGAATAGCAACGCATTTGTTTAATGTGGGATTAGTTCATGCTTTGGAAGGAACATTAGCAAATACAATAACTCAAGAGAAAGCATATAAATGGAAAGGTAAAGTAGGGTTAATAAATGTGAGTGATTATGTAAATGCAAGTACAGATTCAATCTACTGTACACATGGTATTTTTTCATATGAGGAAAGTTATAATTGTTATATCAACAGTACCACATATAATTGGATATCTTCAACAAAGACAAAGAAGGGTAAACTTTGGACAATCACACCGCCTTCGGGTGAAGATGTTTGCGATGTGTTTGGTGTCTATGGCGGTGAAGGTGATTTGGATAGTCGTGCCGATGCGGTCAACACTTACGGTGTTTTTCCAGCTTTCTATCTGTCATCTGATATCACATTAACAGGAGAAGGAACTGAGGGTAGTCCATATACTTTGAATTGAGACTAATAAAAAACGAAGAACATTCGTAAGCCTCCGAAGGAGGTGCATGAGCGAGGCTAGCGAAGCGCATGCCTCGCCAAAAGTTCAGGCCCCAAGTGCAACACAAGTCTGAACAGGTCTTATCCACATTTTATAAATGCTAATATAAAAACGTTAAAGTTAAAATTTGATTATAGTTTTAGTTACTTTTGTGTCAATTTTAGCTATAATGTTATCTTTTTTACAGAAGAAATTAGCTTTAATCTATATAATTAAGGAGGTAGATTATGAAAAACAATAAAGGATTTACTGTTGTTGAATTAATAGCTTCATTTGCTTTAACAATGGTTATTGTTGTTTTTCTTTTTGAAGTTCTTATAGAAATAAAAGATGTTTTCATAGAAACTTCTTTAAAGACAACAATACAAGAAAAAATGGGAGTTATTTCAAAAAATATAAAAGTTAATTTATCTTCAAATTCACAGGTCATTAGTTGTAGTAATAATACTTGTACAATTAGTGATGAAAGTAAAATAGTTATTAATAATAATAGTGTTACTATTAATAATCAAAATTTTAATTTACCAGATGGTGTTGGTATATCTGATTATGAATTAAATAATAATTGTGAAGGAAAAAACTGTTTTTTAAAGGTAAAGTTTAATTTAAAAAGTGATAATTTAAATAAGCCATATGAATATAAAGCGGTTTATTATTATAATATTTTATAGTATACATATATCAAATAGTAAAAACATTAATAATGAAGATATTAAGGCATGGGATATTCTAGAGCACAAAAATGGTAGGTATTTTATATCTGTATCTGATAGGATGCTCATGATTTGAATATGGATACTGAAACCTGAGAATGATAATATCATTACAGTTAATACGGCTTTAATTTTTAATGGTATTTGTTCAAGGCTTATATATTTTAATCCTTGAGTTATTTCAACAAAACCATTTAAAGTACTTTGAAATATACTATTTAAATTTAGGTTATTATCGATTATTGTGGTTAATACTAAACACATGGTGATGACGCCTAATATTAAAAGTAATGTATTAATACTATTAATTAAAGAATTAGTAATGATAATACCAAAACTTTCTTTATTACTGATTCTTTTTTGGTGCATTGCACGTATTGCTTTTTTAAGGCTTGTTTTTTCTTTTTCTTCTTTTGACGGATGGTAGTTTCTTAATGCTAGTCCTATTATTATATTTCCTAGGTAATGGCATATTAATATGAGAATACCAACTTCTTTATTATTTAAAAATGTATATGATATTGTTCCTAGTATGAATAAGGGATTAGTAAAGCAGGTAAAACATAGTATTTTTGTTGCTTCGTATTTATTTATTTTTCCTTCTAAATAAAGTTCTTTTGTATATTTCGCATTTGAGGGATTTCCTGATAGGATGCTCATAAAGAATATGAATGCTGTTATTCCTTTTATTTTAAATAGTTTATTCATTATGTTTTTAAATAGACATCCCATAAATTCTGGAAGTCCACATTTTATTAATAGGTTAGATAAAACAAAAAATGGAAATAGGGAAGGGAAAATATTATTTTTAAAGATGTTTAGAGAAAAATTAACTGAATTTAAGATACTTTCTGATTCGGTTAATATTTCAAAACCAATAAAAATTAATATTATCATAATTATTATGCTTGTGATTTTTTTCATAATTTCACCTTTTAGTAAATAAATTTATTAAAGAAAGGAAGTAAATATGTTTAAAAAAATAAAAAATTTTATTAAAGATTATTATAAAGCTATTTTAGTTTATGTTTTAATTTTATGTTTTTTCCTAATTAATTTACCATATTATATATCCGCACCAGGTGGTCTTATAAATACTAAGGATAAAATAAATTCTACTTTTAGTATGAAGGGTAGTTTAAATATGGCATATGTTTCTGAGATTCATGCAACTCCAGCATTACTTCTTTATTCTTTTATAAATGATAATTGGGATGTAGAAAAAGAGACTGATGTTAAGAGTGATAATGAAACTATTAAAGAAATGGAGTATCGTAATAAGATGCTTTTAGAAGAGGCTAATGATACGGCTTTATTAGTTGCTTATAAGAATTCTAATATTAATTATAAGATTACAAATAATAAGGTATATATTACTTATATTGATGAAAAGGCTAATACGAATTTAAAAATAGGTGATCAAATATTAAAGGTTGATGGAAAAAATATTGATAATAAAAATACATTATTTGAATATATTGCATCTAAAAAAATAGGTGATAAGGTTACAATAAATGTTAAGAATATAAATGGAAAAAATAAAGTTAGGAAGGCTACTTTAATTAATGTTAGTAATAGTCCTAAAGTTGGAGCTGTAATTACACAAACATTTGATATAAAATCTAATAAAAATATTAAGTTTAATTTTAAAAAATCTGAATCTGGTTCATCTGGTGGTTTAATGCTTACACTTACTATATATTCTAATTTAAATAAGATTGATTTAACTGGTGGTAAAAAGGTTGTTGGAACTGGTACGATTGATGAGGATGGTAATGTTGGTGAGATAAGTGGTGTTAAGTATAAGTTAATAGGTGCTTATAAAAATAAAGCTGATATATTTTTAGTGCCTTTAGAAAATTATAAAGAAGCTAAAAAAATAAAAGAAAAATATAATTATGATATTGATATAGTTTGTGTAAAAACGTTTGAAGAAGCATTAGGTTATTTAAAAAAATTAAGCTAAGTGGTATAATACCAGAAGGTGATTTGATGGACAGAAAAAGTGTAGATATAAGTAAAGTAACGCCTATGATGAGACAATATTTAGAGATAAAAAATGAAAATGAGGATTTAATTATTTTCTTTAGATTAGGCGATTTTTATGAGATGTTTTTTGATGATGCGATTAAGGTAAGCCATGAGTTAGAACTTACTTTAACTGGTAAGTCTGCAGGGTTAGAGGAACGTATTCCAATGTGTGGTATTCCTTATCATGCGGCTAGTGGATATATTGACAAATTAATTGAAGGTGGTCATAAGATTGGTATAGTAGAACAATTAGAGGATCCTAAAAATACAAAAGGTATTGTAAAAAGAGGTATTGTTCAAATTGTTAGTAGTGGTACAAATATGGAAGTAGATAATATAAAGGCTAATGATTTTAATTATATTCTTTCTTTATGTGATTTTAAACATGGTTATTCTATAAGTTATGCGGATGTTTCTACTGGTGAGATTTATACATTTTTACTACCTCATAATAGTTCTAATGTTATTTCTGAAATTATTAATTTAAATGTGAAAGAGGTTATTTTAGATAGTAAGGTTGATAAAAATATTTACTCTATTTTAAAAGAACAATTTCATTTAACTATAACTATTACTGATGAGGTTACTGATGAATATTCATATATTTATAAAGATATTATTGATCAAAGATATATTATTTCAATTAAACATTTACTTGCTTATATTATCCATAATCAAAAAAGAAGTTTAGATCATCTTCAAACTGTTCAAATAAGGGAATTTAAAGATCATTTAAAGATGGATGTTCATACTAAAAGAAATTTAGAATTAATTGAAACTTTAAGGTTGAAACAAAGAAATTATTCTTTAATTTGGCTTTTAGATAAAACTAAAACAGCTATGGGTGCGAGAAGGTTAAAAAATTATGTTTTAAATCCTTTAATTGATAAAGATAAAATTGAAAAAAGATATGATATGGTTGATGTTTTATTAAAAGAGTTTATTTTAAAAAGTGATTTAGAAAAGTTATTAGATGAAGTTTATGATTTGGAAAGATTAAGTGGCAAGATTGCTTTTGGAAATGTTAATGGCAAGGATTTGTTACAGTTGAAAGCCTCTTTAAAGGTATTTCCTTTAATAAATGAAATATTAGAAAAATTAAATTATAATAAATTGGATGATTTTAATGATTTATATGATTTATTAGAAATTAGTATTTATGAAAATCCTCCAGTTACGATAAGGGAAGGATATTTAATTAAAGACGGGTATAATAAGCAGTTAGATGAACTTAAAGATTTAAGAAAAGGTGGTAAAGATTTTATTGCTAGATTTGAAAGGGAAGAAAGAGAAAAAACTGGCATTAAGAATTTAAAGGTTGCTTATAATAAGGTCTTTGGATATTATATTGAAATTAGTAAGGGAAATATTAATTTAGTTAAAGATGAATGGGGTTATCAAAGAAAACAGACTTTAGCAAACTGTGAAAGATATATAAGTCCTATTTTAAAGGAAAAAGAAGCTTTAATATTGAATGCGGAAGAGAAGATAATTAATTTAGAGTATGAGTTATTTATTAAAATTAAAGATGAGGTTAAAAAATATATTCCTAAATTACAAAATAGTGCGAGGATAATAAGTGAAATTGATGTTTTAACTTCTTTTGCGACTATATCAGAGGTAAATAATTATGTAAGGCCAGAGATTACTGAAAATGAGCTTTACATTAAAGATGCAAGACATCCTGTAGTTGAAAAAGTAATTTCAAAAGAATTTGTTAGTAATGATATTATTATGGATAAAGATACTAATATATTATTAATAACGGGTCCTAATATGGCTGGTAAATCAACTTATATGAGACAAATGGCAATTATTGCTATAATGGCACAAATTGGATGTTTTGTTCCTGCAAGTGAAGCTAGATTACCTATATTTGATGCAATTTATACAAGAATTGGTGCTTCTGATGATTTAGTAAGTGGTGAGTCTACATTTATGGTTGAGATGAAAGAAGCAGCTGATGCTATTTTAAATGCAACCGATAGGAGTTTAATTTTATTTGATGAATTAGGTAGAGGTACTGCTACTTTTGATGGAATGGCTTTAGCTCAAGCAATATTAGAATATATTCATCAAAATATTAATGGTAAAACATTTTTTTCAACTCATTATCATGAACTAACTGATTTAGATAAAACATTAAATCATTTAAAAAACATTCATGTAAGTGCATATGAAGAGAATGGGAAAATTACTTTTTTACATAAGATTAAAGATGGAAGTGTTGATAAAAGTTATGGTATTCATGTTGCTAGATTAGCAAATCTTCCAACTTCAGTTATTGAAAGAGCTGATGATATATTAAAAGTTTATGAAAATAAAGAAAATAAAAGAGATTTAAAAATTCAAGAGGCTTTACCATTAGACGATTTAATACCTAAAAAATCTAGGGTAGAAGAGGTGTTAGATAAAATAGATCCTCTTTCTGTAACGCCAATAGAGGCTTTAAATATATTATATAAACTAAAAAAAACTGATTAATTTTCAGTTTTTTCTATATATTTTTTTACTTCTTCACAATCATCTAAATGAATTTTATTATGTCCTATAATTTGATAGTCTTCATGACCTTTACCAAGTAATAATACAATGTCATTTTCTTTTATCATATTTAAGGCTTTTATAATAGCTTGCTTTCTATCTAAACAAACTTCATAGTTTGTTTTTTTAACACCTTTTAAAATATCTTCCATAATTTTTTCTGGATTTTCGGTTCTTGGGTTATCATTTGTAAATATAACATAATCACTATAGTTTGAGGCTATTTGTCCCATTATTGGTCTTTTAATAGGATCTCTATCACCACCACAACCAACTAAGGTAATTACTTTACCTTTTGAAAGTTCTTTATATGCAGTAACAACTTTTAAAACGGCATCAGGTGTATGGGCATAATCAATAACAGCAAATCCATTTTTAACTTTATATGTTTCACATCTTCCTTTTGGGGCTTTTAATTGTTTTGTTTTTTCTATTATTTCATTTGGGTTAAAACCTAACTCATAAATGATTGAAAACATTGTAAAGTAATTATATACATTGAATTTACTTGTTAGATTTGTTGTTACTTTATAATTTTTGTTATTTATTTTAAAATCTATATCAGTATGATCTGGATAAATATCATCATTTAATATTTGAAAATCAGATTTATTATATCCATAAGTTTTTGTATTTTTATATTTTTCTATAAATTTTTTACTTACTTCATCATCAATATTAACAGTTAAAACACCTTTAACATAATCAGTTAATTTTAATTTCGCATTCATATAATTTTCCATTGTTTTGTGATAATCAAGATGATCTTCTGTTAAGTTTGTAAATGATGCACAATCAAATTTTAATCCTTCACATCTTTTAAGTTCTAAGGCAAAATTACTTACTTCCATAACAACATATTCACAATTTTTCTCTTTAGCTTCCATAAGTAGTTTATATGTTGTTAAAATTTCTGGCGATGTGTTTGGTAAGTTTCTTACATTATTATCACATATAAAACCAATTGTACCGATGTATGCGGTTTTTTTACCAAGTAAATTAAGCATTTGATAAGTTAAATAAGCACTTGTTGTTTTACCATTAGTACCAGTAATTCCAATTAATTTTAAATCTTTAAATTCATCTTTATATTCTTTAACTAATAAGTTTTGATAGTATTCAGCTGAATTTTTAACTACGGTAACTGGGACACCACAGTCTACATTTTTTTCTGCAATTATTTCACTTGCTCCATTTTCAACGGCATTTTTTATATAATCATGTCCGTCTACTGTATAACCTTTGATTGCGACAAAGGTTTGACCTTTTTTTATTAATTTTGAATTTGTTTCATATTTAAACAATTTAATCAACTCCTAATTAATTTTATGTTATTTATAATTAAATAACTACAAAACATATTATCATTAGAATTAGTGTATAACAAGTATAAAGTATATTAGTTATTTTTATAATTTACTCAAAAAATCCACATTATTTATTGACAGTTGAACGATTATTCAACTATAATTTAATTGAATGGTTATTCAACTGTTACATATAATAATTTTAGGAGGTTACTGATGAATAATAAATTTTTTTGTGATTGTAATGTAATTCATCAAGATAAAGTAGATGATGTTTTGAAAAAAATGCCTAATGAAAACATAATGAATAAATTAGCCGAATTATTTAAATTAATAGGTGATACTACAAGGTGTAGAATATTATTTGCATTAGATCAAGATGAAATGTGTGTTTGTGATTTAGCAAATGTATTAAATATGACTAAATCAAGGGTTTCTCATCAATTAGCTATTTTAAGAAAAAATGATATTGTTAAATGTAGAAAAGATGGTAAAGAAGTTTACTATACTTTAGATGATGATCACATAGTTAAATTATTTGAAATAGGTTTAAAGCATATTAACCATAAAGGAGCTGATTTAGATGAATGATTTAATTAAAATAATTATATCTTCTTTCTTAGTTTTACTTGCGTATATATTTAAAATTGATTTTTTATATTTTATTGCTTATATTATTTCGGGATATGAAGTTATTTTTAAAGCATTTAAAAATATTTTAAAAGGTGATATTTTTGATGAGAATTTTTTAATGCTTATTGCCACTATTGGTGCTTTTTGTATAAAAGAATATCCTGAAGCTACATTTGTTATGATTTTATATAAAATTGGTGAATTGTTTGAAGATTATGCGAGCGATAAATCTAGAAAAGCTATTTCTTCTGTTATGGATATAAGACCTGATTATGCGAATGTTTATAGGAATAATAAAGTTATAAAAGTAGATCCTAATGAAGTTTTACTTAATGAAGTTATTATTGTTAAACCAGGTGAAAAAATTCCTTTAGATGGTACTGTTATAGAAGGAAGTTCTTATTTAAACACTTTAGCCTTAACAGGTGAGTCTGTTTTTAGAAAGGTAGAAAAAAACGATGAAGTTTTAAGTGGATGCATTAATAATAGTAGTGTCTTAAAAATTAAAGTAAATAAAAAATTTTTTGAATCTACTGCCAGTAAAATTTTAGATTTGGTTGAAAATGCAAGTAATAGAAAATCTAAGTCTGAGAATTTTATTAGTAAATTTTCTAAATATTATACACCAATTGTTGTGTTTTTAGCTTTTCTTTTAGGACTTATACCACCTTTATTTTTTAATGAATCTTTTAATGTGTGGATTTATAGAGCTTTATCATTTTTAGTTGTTTCTTGTCCTTGTGCTTTGGTTATTTCTGTTCCTTTGTCATTTTTTGGTGGATTAGGTGCGGCTTCTAAAATAGGTGTTTTAATTAAAGGCAGTAATTATTTAGAAACTTTATCTAAAGTAGATACTGTAGTTTGTGATAAAACAGGAACCCTTACTGAAGGAGTGTTTGAAGTTCAAGAAATTAATGATATATCATCAAATAATATTTTAAAATATGCCGCATATGCGGAATACTATTCTAATCATCCAATTTCTCTTTCATTAAAAAAAGCTTATAAAGAAAAAATAAATGAAAAATTAATTTTAAACTTTAAAGAAATATCTGGAAAAGGTGTTGAAGCCATAGTTGATAGTAAAAGGATATTAGTAGGTAATGAAAAATTCATGAAAGAAAATAATATTGAATATAAACAAAATGAAAAAATAGGAACTAATTTATATATAGCTATAGATGGTAAATATGCTGGAGATATATTAATTTCAGATAAAATTAAAAAGGATTCATATAAAGCAGTAGAATCATTAAAAGAAGGTAATATTAAAATTGTTATGTTAACAGGAGATCATGAAAATATAAGTAAAGATGTGGCCTTTAAACTTAAATTAGACGAATATCATTCTAATCTTCTTCCTGCAGATAAAGTGTCTTATGTAGAAAAATTAATGAAATCTATAAATGGTAAATTATTATTTGTAGGTGATGGAATAAATGATGCTCCAGTTTTAGCTTTATCTGATATTGGTGTTGCTATGGGAGGATTAGGAAGTGATGCTGCAGTAGAAGCTAGTGATATTGTAATTATGACAGATGAGGTTTCTAAAATAGCTTCATCAATTAAGATATCAAAAAAAACAATGCAAATTGTTAAAGAAAATATAATATTTGCAATAACAGTTAAAGTTTGTATTTTGATTTTATCAGCTTTAGGGTTTGCCAGCATGTGGTCAGCTGTATTTGCTGATGTGGGTGTTACTATATTGGCTATATTTAATGCTTTAAGAATATTGAAATACAAATTTGATTCATAAAAAATATAATTTTTGTAAATTTGATGTAAAAAGATTTCGTAGATTATCTTATTCTACGAATCTTTTAATTTGCTTTAAGCATAACAAATATAAGGGAAAAAAGCAAATACTGAATGTCCAAAAAATGAATAAAAGATTGAAATTTTAATTTTAGGATTTTCTTGTAAAATATAGGCAAATTAAAATTTTAGAGTATCAAAGAATAAGATAATCTTTGATACAGGTGGTGTTATGAATATGAGAAGAAGATTAAAAAGAAAAGATAAGAGACAAAAGAAAATAATTACAACTTTATCGATTTTTTTAGTACTATTTTTATCTGTTGGATATGCTGCGTTTCAAACTAATATTACTTTAAAAGCTAAAGGGAATATTGTTCAGAAGGAAATGAAAATTAATGATTTAATTAAAACCGTGGTAACTTCTGGAGATGGATTATATGTAGATGATACAGAAACGGGAAGGTACATATATAAAGGGAAAACACCTAATAATTATATAAAATTAGACAATGATATATATAGAATAATATCCATAGAATCAGATGGAACTCTCAAAGTAATAAAAAATGGAGGTGTCGTAGGAATTCCTTTTGATTTAGGATATATATCGAGTATATCAGGAGTTACGGATAGAAATTCTGTTGCTGGAACAAGATACACAAATATATCTACAGATTATTGTTACCGAAATAATGGAACTGAATCAGAATATTATGGTTGTAACATATGGGGAAGCAGGACAACTATGTTAGATTCATCAGGAAACAATATAACACAAATGCCCAAAGTAATAGAAGGAACTACCTTATATAATCTACCAGAAAAAGAGGCATATATGAATACATATTTAAATAGTACATGGTTAAATACATTGTCTACAGATGTTCAAAATAAAATAACAAATCATATATTTAATGTAGGATTAGTTCAAATGGGTGAAACAAATCTAGCAAATACAGTAGCTCAAGAACAAACATATAAATGGAAAGGGAAAATAGGATTAATGACAATAAGCGATTACATAAAAACAAATACAAATGTAGAGCAGTGTGGTTCATTTAGTCTAAACAATACAAATTATACCACATGTAAAGCAACCAATTGGATATTTAATTCTATTAACTTTAATTGGTTATTAACAATTTCACCAAATTCTTATTATTTTAATTGTCACGTGTATCATATTAGCTATGATGGCAAATTCGAAGTTTTCACACCTTTGGAAACTATTAGTACACTTCCAGTATTTTACTTATCCTCTGACATTAATCTAAAAGGTAAAGGAACGGCCAATGTTCCATACCGGCTAGTGGCTTAAATTAAAAATATTTAAATTTTAAATTTCTATAATAACAAATGATAATATAAAAAATTCGAAAAAAACAACAATAAAAAACATTTAATTTTTGTGAAAACTTGATATTAAAAAGCAGCAAATTTACTTGCTGCTTTTTGCGTGAAATAAATGTTATAATTTAGTTGATAGAATTATAAAATATTTCATACATTAATTTTAACACATATTGAAATTAAATAAAGTAGGTGTTTGAAAGTTCTAATTTTTAAAAT
This sequence comes from bacterium, assembly GCA_963659735.1. Taxonomy (GTDB): domain Bacteria; phylum Bacillota_I; class Bacilli_A; order RF39; family UBA660; genus Coprosoma. The sequence goes on along the minus strand of CAVKUP010000002.1, from coordinate 30,362 downwards.
GTAGTGAGATTAAAAAGAAAGTTTAGAATAAAATTTTTTATACAAAATTTATAAAGGCTATTGACTTAGAGCTGACTTTAAGTGTTATATAATATATGTGATAAGAGAATAATATAAATTCACATTAAAAGGGAGGATAGAAATGTTAGAAATATTGAATAAAATTAATGAGCCTAAAGACTTAAAGTGCTTATCGAAAGAAGAACTAGAGAAATTGAGCTTAGAAATAAGAGAAATATTATTAAAAAAGCTAAGTATTCATGGGGGCCATTTTGGACCTAATTTTGGTATGGTAGAGGCAACAATTGCTTTGCATTATGTATTTAACTCACCAACAGATAAAATAGTATTTGATGTATCACATCAAAGCTATACTCACAAAATATTAACTGGAAGAAAAGATGCTTTTATATATGAAAATAAGTATAATGATGTTACAGGATATACAGATCAAGATGAAAGTAGACATGATTTTTTTAGAATAGGGCATACTTCAACGTCAATAAGTTTAGCATCTGGGTTAGCTAAAGCAAGAGATTTAAAAAATGAAAATTATAATGTAATTGCAGTTATTGGTGATGGTTCTTTAAGTGGTGGAGAGGCATTAGAAGGATTAGATTTTGTTGGTGAACAAAAAACTAATTTTATAATTGTAGTAAATGATAATGATATGTCAATTGCCGAAAATCATGGAGGATTATATAAAAATCTAAAAGAACTTAGAGAAACAAATGGAACAAATAAATGTAACCTATTTAAAGCAATGGGATTAGATTATGTGTATGTTGATGAAGGTAATAACATAGAAAAACTAATAGATACATTTAAAAAAGTAAAAGACATAGCTCATCCAATAGTGGTTCATATAAATACCCAAAAAGGTAAGGGATATGAATTTGCTGAAAAAAATAAAGAAAATTGGCACTATACTATGCCTTTTGATATTGAAACAGGAAAACTAAAATTCAATTTTGATGGAGAAGATTATGGAAAGTTAACGGCAAATTATTTATTAGAAAAGATGAAGAAAGATGAAAAGGTAGTAACAATAGTTGCTGGAGTTCCTAAAAATATTGGATTTACAAAAGAAAAAAGGAATATTGCAGGAAATCAATTTGTCGATGTAGGAATCGCGGAAGAACATGGTATTGCAATGGCATCTGGAATCGCTGCAAATGGTGGAAAGCCTGTATTTGCAACACATTCTAGTTTTATGCAAAGAACGTATGATCAATTATCTCAAGATTTATGCATAAATAACAATCCCGCAACAATTATAGTAAACACAGCATCTGTATTTGGAATGAATGATGTTACTCATTTGGGAATATTTGATATACCATTAATTTCTAATATACCTAATATGGTTTATTTAGCTCCTACTTCAAAAGAAGAATATTTTGCAATGTTAGACTGGAGTATTGAACAAAATAATCATCCAGTTGCAGTGCGTGTTCCTTGCAATGGAATAATAAAAGATGATAGAGAAATAGAAAAAGATTATAGTAATTTAAATAAATATAAAATAGAAAAACAAGGCGAAAAAATAGCTATATTAGCTTTAGGAGATTTTTATCAATTGGGAGAAGATGTTCAAAAAGAAATATCGAATAAATTAAATATAAATGCTACTTTAATAAATCCAAGATATATTACAGGGTTAGATGTAAAATTGTTAGAAAAATTAAAACAAAATCATAGTGTGGTAATAACACTTGAAGATGGAATATTAGATGGTGGATTTGGTGAAAAAATAGCAAGATTTTATGGCGAAAGTAACATAAAAGTAAAAAATTATGGAATAAAAAAAGATTTTTATGATAAGTATGATGTTAATGAGTTGTTAAAAGAAAATGGTATAACTAAAGAAAATATAGTAGATGATATTAGAAAAATAATTATATTGGAGGAATGAAAGATGTGACTTTCTTTGGTAAGTAAAAAAATTTAAACGTGAAATAAATTTTATATATTTTACTATTCATGTATAGATATTACTCCAATTTTAATTTATTGTCTTGTTATTTTTACATACTAGATAAAATGTTTATTGAATAAGATTTTTAAAAATAATACAATCTTAAGTGATCATACAAGGAGGGATAATATATGTATTATGGATCAGGAACATATGAGGCTTTTGCCAAACCAGAAAAACCAGAAGGAGTAGACAAAAAATCTGCTTACATAATTGGTACAGGTTTAGCTGGACTTTCAGCAGCATTTTATTTAGTTAGAGATGGACAAATGAAAGGTGAAAATATTCATTTGCTAGAAAAATTAGATTTAGCTGGAGGTTCATGTGATGGAAGAAAGGATATTACCAAAGGATTTTATATGCGTGGTGGCCGTGAGATGGATAATCATTTTGAATGTATGTGGGATATGTTTAGAACTGTTCCATCAATAGAAACACCAAATGTATCTGTATTAGATGAATATTATTGGCTTAATAAACACGACCCAAATTATTCATTATGTAGAGCTACCATAAATTGTGGTGAAGATGCTCATACTGATAAATTATTTAATTTAGATAAAAAATCTGCACTAGCACTTTCTAAATTATTTATTACGCCAGAGAAAGATTTAGAAAATAAAAAAATATCAGATGTTTTACCAGATTCGTTTTGGAAAACAAATTTCTGGTTATATTGGCAAACTATGTTTGCATTTCAAAAATGGTCATCTGCACTAGAGATGAAAAGATATCTATGTAGATACGTTCATCATATAGATGGATTGCCTGATTTTTCAGCATTAAGATTTACTAAATATAATCAATATGAATCAATGATTTTACCACTTACAAAATATTTAGAAAAAAATGGTGTAAAAATTGAATATGAAGTGGATGTTAAAAATGTTATATTTGAATCTAAACAAAATAAAAAATTAGCAAAAAAAATTATATATGAAAATAATAATCAAGAAAAAGAAATAAATTTAACAGAAGATGATTTAGTATTTATTACAAATGGCTGTTGCACAGATACATCTTGCTATGGAGATCAAAATAATACGCCTGATTTATCTGTCATAAAAAATGGGTGTGGTGAATCATGGGATTTATGGAAAAATATAGCAAGCCAAGCTAATAACGGCGAATTTGGTAATCCAGATAAGTTCTGCGGTAATGAAAGTTTAACAAATTGGATGAGTGCAACTATAGAAGTAACAGATGATGATATAATTAAACACATCATAAATATTTGTAAACGTGACCCAAGAGAAGGAAAGGTTACAACAGGAGGAATTGTAACTGTAAAAGATAGCATGGAAAATTGGTATTTGTCTTGGACAATTAATAGACAGCCTCAATTTAAATCGCAAAATAAAAATAGCATTTTAGTTTGGGTATATGCATTAAATACTGATAAAATAGGTAATTTTGTAAATAAAAAAATAAAAACATGCACAGGAAAAGAAGTATGTGAAGAATGGTTATACCATATTGGAATTAATACTAACGAAATTGAAAAGTATGCAGATAAATGTAATACAACAACATGTTATATGCCATATATAAATGCTTTTTTCCAACCACGTGAAGAAAAAGATAGACCACTTGTAGTACCAAATGAATCAATTAACTTTGCATTCATTGGACAGTTTGCAGAAACGCCAAGAGACACAATATTTACAACAGAGTATTCAATACGTACAGGCATGGAAGCGGTTTATACCTTATTAAAAATAGATAGAGCCGTTCCTGAAGTATGGGGTAGTAAATATGATGTAAGACAGCTTTTAAGAGCTTGTTATTATGCGGTTGATAAAAAATCAGTTGAAGATTTACCATTATCATTTGCCGAAAAACAAGTTATAAAAATAGTTGAAAAGAAAATTAAAGGAACTGATCTTGAAATATTATTTAAAGAAAGCGGCTTGTTTAAATAAAATATGATTTATTTTCATATTTTTTAATGTATAATATTAAGGGTGATACAATGAGCAGTTTAACTACAAAAAAAGCAATAGCTTATACTTTTAAAGATTTATTAAAAGAAAAAACATTTAATAAAATTACAGTCAATGATATAGCTTGTAGATGTGATATAAATAGACAAACATTTTATTATCATTTTAAAGATATTAGAGATTTAATTGAATGGATTTGTATAGATGAATTTGACAGTATAGAAGCTGAATGTGAAAAATGGGAAGATAAATTTTTACTTATTTTTAAAGTGATGGAAGATGAAAAAGTCTTTGTAAAAAATATTTATCACTCTGTTTCTTCAGAGGTGTTAAGAAATAATTTATATAGTTTAGTCTATCCAATAATATATAGTGAAATAGTTGAGAAGTCTAAAGGAAAAAAATTAAAAGAAGAAGATAAAAAATTTATAACAAATTTTTATAAATATTCATTTACTTCTATTGTTTTAAATTGGATAGAAAATGGGATGCAGGAAAATCCTGAATTAATTGTTACTAAGGTAAGTAGACTCATTACAGGTACAATTGACCACGCCTGTTTATCCGTAAATTAAAAATAATGATTTATACTCATATTAATAAATAAAATAAATATAATTAATTAGGTGGTAGTATGATGCTTTCTGATATGCAATCAAAAGACATAATAAATGTTTTTGATGGAAAAAAAATAGGAACAATAATTGATATAAATATTGATAAAGAAGGAACAATAATTGAAATGAATGTACAAAGAAGAAAATTTATTTTTTTCAGTGGTGGAACTACTAAAATCAAGTGGAAGCAAATTGACAAAATTGGCAAAGATGTTATACTAGTAAATGTAAATAACTAGGAGGAATTATGAAGATATTGTTGCACACAGGTAAATTTAAAGAAGTAGAAAAAAGTGGGGTAGGAAGAGCAATTGTTCATCAAAAAAAAGCCTTGGATTTAATGCATATTCCATATACAACTAATCCAAATGACGATTTTGATATTGTTCATATAAATACCATTTTTCCAGAAAGTTTAATGCTTGCAAAAAAATGTAAACAAAATGGTAAAAAAGTGATTTTCCATGCCCATTCAACAGAAGAAGATTTTAGAAATTCATTTAAATTATCTAATGGTGTTTCACCACTTTTTAGAAAATGGTTAAAAATTTGCTATGGCTCTGCAGATTTATTAATAACGCCAACTCCTTATTCAAAAAAAGTATTAGAAAAATATGATTTAAATAAAGAAATTATTCCTATATCAAATGGAATTGATTTAGAATTTTTTGACATAAAAAAAGCTAAACCAGAGGAATTTAGAAAAAAATATGGTTTTACTAAAGATGATAAAATAATTATTTCAGTTGGTTTATATATCGAAAGAAAAGGCATTTTAGAATTTATTGAACTAGCACGAAGACTTCCTCAATATAAGTTTGTTTGGTTTGGTTATACCAATCCAGCTTTAGTTCCAGTTAAAATAAAAGAAGCTATGAGAAATAAAACTAGTAATTGTTTTTTTCCTGGATATATTAAAAGTAATGAATTAAAAGATGCTTATGCTGGATGTGATTTATATATATTTCCAACCAAAGAAGAAACAGAAGGCATAGTTTTATTGGAAGCTTTAGCTATGAAAGCCAAAACATTAGTAAGTGATATTCCAATTTATGATGAATGGCTTATAGATGGCGTTAATATATATAAAGCAAAAAATATTGATGAATTTGAAGAAAAAATAAAGAAAATCATAGAAGGAAAATTACCTGATTTAACAAAAGAAGGTTATAAAGTAGCACGCGACCGTGATATCAAAAAAATAGGATATGAACTTAAAAAGGTATATGAATATGTTTTGGAAAAGGACCTTGTTAAATGAAAACTTTAAAAAAAATATTAGAAAAAAGAAACTATATAATATTATTTATTATTATAGTTTTATTTATATGGATTTTATTTTTTAACAAAAAAGAAATTTATCTTAAAAGTTTTAATTATTTTAATGAAACAATAACGTATAAAATATATGATAATATAGATAAAAATAAAGTAACCAAAGATATAAATAATATATACAAAAAATATACAAATTATAATAAAAAACTAAATCAAAAAAAATTAAATGAAAATATGAACTCATTATTAGAATATGGTAAACTTTTATATTATAATACAAATGGATATATTGATATAACAAGTGGCGATTTACTTGAAAATATAAAAAATAATAAAGAATATACATTTACGAGTAAAATAGATAAAATAGGTAAAGAAAATATAAACTATAATTTTGAAAATATTATAAGTGCATATGCTACTAATGATGTTATATATTATTTTAAACAAAATAACATAAAAAAATACATTGTAAATCAAGACGGTGATATAACAGTAGGAAAAAGATATGACAAAAATAAATATAAAATTAGTCTATTAGATAATGAAAAAGTAATGAGCATTTTAAAATTAGAAAATAAGGCTGTTGCAACTAGAAAAAATGATAGTTTTAAAAGTTATATGGTAAATCCAAAAACAAGTAAAAAAGAAGAAAAATATGATATGGTTGTTGTAATTGCTAATGATAATTTAACAGCTAATATGATAGCAAACACCCTATATTTAATGGACATTGATTCAGGGAAAGAATTTATAAAAAAATATAATGTTTCTGTTTTATGGAAAACAAATAATGAAACATATCAAACTGACAATTTTAAAAACTATATTTCAAATTAAAAAAATTAATATTTTTCTTGTAAAAGCTAATAAATATGTTATAATATTATTGGCTTTTTTAAATTACATGAATATGAATTTTTACTTCTAGTGCCATTTGGTGAAGTAATTTTGAAATATTCAGAGGAATAACAAAAGGAGGAATGAATTATGGCCGTTGTGTCTATGAGTTATTTATTAGAAGCAGGTGTACATTTCGGACACCAAACTAAAAGATGGAATCCTAAAATGAAGGAATATATCTTTACAGCTAGAGATGATATTTATATTATTGATTTACAAAAAACAGCAAAAAAAATCGAAGAAGCTTATGCAGCTTTAAAAGAAATTGCAGCTAATGGTGGTAAAGTTTTATTTGTTGGAACAAGAAAACAAGCACAAGAAGCTGTAAAGGAAGAAGCATTAAGAAGTGAATCTTATTACGTTAATGAAAGATGGTTAGGTGGAACATTAACTAACTTTAAAACAATCAGAAGAAGAGTTAAAAGATTAGAACAAATCGAAAAAATGGAAAAAGATGGAACTTTTGAATTACTTCCTAAAAAAGAAGTTGTTCAAATAAAGAAAGAATATGATAAATTAAATAAACTATTATGTGGTATTAGAGATATGTATAAATTACCACAAGCAATGTTTATTGTAGATCCATCTAAAGAAGAAATTGCTATTAGAGAAGCAAGAATCTTAAATATTCCAGTATTTGGTATAGTTGATACTAATTGTGATCCTGATATGGTTGATTATGTAATACCTGGTAATGATGATGCTATTAGAGCCGTTAAATTAATTACTGGTGTTATGGCTAATGCTATTGTAGAAGCTAATGGTGGTAAAGTTGTTGATTATACATCTGAAGCACGTAAAGATGAAAAAGGCGAAGATATTATGAAAAAAGCCTTAGAAACAGTTAAACGTAAAGAAGATAGAAGACCAAGATTTGAACGTCGTGATCGAAGAAATTTTAATAAATCATCTGATAGAGTAGATAACCGTAATAAAAAAGAAGAAAAAGCAGAAGTGAAAGAAGTTAAATCTGAACCTAAAAAAGCCGTTAAAGAAGATTTAAGTTCAAAAACAGTTGCTGAACTTCGTGATTTAGCAAAATCTAAAGATATTAAAGGATATTCTACTATGAAAAAAGCTGACTTAATTGAAGCTTTAAAATAGTTTATAAAGGTGATTAAATCACCTTTTTATAATAAAAAGGAGAGATATTTATGGTAAGTGCAAGTCTAGTAAAAGATTTGAGAGAAAAAACTGGAGCTGGAATGCTTGATTGCAAAAAAGCATTAGAAGCTACAAACGGTAATATTGAAGAAGCTATTGACTGGCTTAGAGAAAAGGGAATTTCTAAAGCTGCTAAAAAAGCTGATAGAATAGCTGCTGAAGGTATTGCTGCTATCTTAGTTGATGGAAATGATGCTGCTATTTTAGAAATGAATTCTGAAACTGATTTTGTTGCTAAAAATGCTGAATTCCAAGAACTTGTAAAAGCTACATTAGAAACTATCATAAAAAATAATGCAAATTCTTTAGAAGAAGTTTTAAATTTACCTTATGAAGAGGGAACTATTAATGATTTAATTGTTGCTAAAACTGCTAAAATTGGTGAAAAATTATCACTAAGAAGATTTGCTAAAGTAAGTAAAAACGATAATGAAAGCTTTGGAGAATATATTCACATGGGTGGTAAAATTGCTGTTTTAATAGTTGCTGAAGGAACTGATGAGACAGTTGCTAAGGATGTTGCTATGCATGCTGCTGCAATGAGACCAACTTATGTAAGTGAAGCTGATGTCCCTAGTGAAGTTGTAGAAAAAGAAAAAACTGTTTTAAAAGAGCAAGCTATGAATGAAGGAAAACCTGCTGAAATAGCTGAAAAAATGGTTAATGGACGTGTTCAAAAATTCTTTAAAGAAATTTGCTTAGAAGAACAACCATTCGTTAAAGATAGCGATGTTAACGTAAAAACATATGTTAAAAATAATGGTGGTAAAATTAAACTAATGTACCGTTTTGAAGTGGGCGAAGGAATGGAAAAGAGAGAAGAAAACTTTGCTGAAGAAGTAGCTAAACAAATGAAGTAAAACTGGGGTAACCTAGTTTTATTTTCAAATAAGTGTCAAATTTTATTTTAAATAATTTGAAATAATTGTTTTAAATAAACATATATGTTATTATAGTAGTGTATAGTAGTGAAGGAAGGTGAATAACAATGGAAAAATATGTTTTTGGTTATCAAAACGAAAATGAATTTAAAAAGCTTGAAAGTTCCTTAAAAAAATATAATATGTTAGCCTATAAAAAACTTTATTTTGAATATTATCCTAAATTAAAAGATGGAGAATTTTTAGGTTCCATTGTTAAGGAAGAAAATAATATAAAAACTTATGAAGTAAAACTTCCTACTGATGCTTTATTTGTTAAAGTTCATGGGGCTGTAAAATTAAATTATGTTGTTGATGATAATAATAAAACCGTTACTCTTATAACTTTACTTCCCAAAGATATTTTAAGTGAAGGACATCAATCTGAACTTGTTACTTATAAAGGTGTCATGCTTTCTAAAGAACATTCAGATAAAGACAAATTTAAAATTAATTTGTTAAATATGATAAATAAAGTGTAAAAAAGCAATTAACTTCTTGCATATTGTAAATTAATGTGATATTATATAGAAGTCAATTGAGTTGGACCCTTAGCTCAGTTGGTTAGAGCATCCGGCTCATAACCGGGCGGTCGATGGTTCGAGTCCATCAGGGTCCACCATTATGATATTAGCCCTTGATTATCAAGGGTTTTATTATGCAATAAAAAAAGCCGATTAAGGCTTTATTACTATAAAATGGTGCTGGAAACAGGGATTGAACCCGCGACCTACTGATTACGAAACAGTTGCTCTACCTACTGAGCTATTCCAGCAAACAATAATATTATATATTAATTTTAATATTTTTACTAGATTTTTATTGTAAAAATTGTGTCAATTAATTATGTTTTATTTAGTTTTTCAAATGAAAATGATATAATTAAACTAGTGAGGAGAATTTATAAATGGCAAAAAAGAAAAGTAGAAAAACAACTAAAACACAAGCTTCATATAGTATAGAATTAAAAGGAATAGGGCTTATTTTAATCATGATAATAGGATGCTGCCCATTCGGTATAACAGCTGATATTATTAAAGGATTTGCGGGATTTCTAGCAGGGTGTTGGTATATTCTGCCTTTAATTGCCACTGGTGCTTGTGGAGTTTATATGATGATAAAAAGAGAAAAACCAGATTTATTAACCTCAAGATTAGTTGGTTTATATATATTAATTTTAGGTGTTTTAATTTTATCACATGCTAAATATATTGAACAGCTTGATAAAAGTTTATCATCATGGGATATAATTACAACGACAATAGATAATTTAATGCAATTTGTTAAACATACATCAGACATTCAAGGCGGTGGTATGATAGGAGCACTATTTTCAATTATCGGTGTAAAATTGCTTACTTTAAATGGAACTGAGGTAGTATGTATTGCTTTAATAATTTGTGGCACAATTATGTTTACTGGTGTTTCTATTTATGATGCTGTAGCAGCAACTTTAAATAAAGCTAAAAAACTAAAAGAAGTAAGTATTAATCGTAAGGCGCATGATGCTGCTGAAAAAGCTGAAGAGGAATTTGAAGAAGAAAAGAAGGTTATTATATCTTCAGCAGATGAAATAGAGACTAAAGAAGAGAAACCTGTAGAAGTAAAAGAACCCGAAATAAAAGAAGAACCTGCTCCTACTTATAATAAAGAATACCATAAACCACCTATGGGACTTTTATTAAAACCAAAAATAAAAAAAGAAGCTATCAAAGCTAATCAAGATTCTATAAAATCAAATGTAGTTGAATTAGAAAAAGTTATTAAAGATTTTGGTGTGTCTGCTAAGGTTGTAGCTGCAAATATCGGACCTTCAGTTACTCAATATGAATTGGAAATTAAATCAGGAACAAGACTTTCTAAAATAACAGCTTTAAATAAAGAAATAGCTCTAGAATTAGGCGCTAAAGATGTACGTATACAAGCTCCAATTCCAGGCAAAAAAACAGTTGGTGTAGAACTACCTAATAAATCAATTATGGCAGTTGCTGTAAGAGAAATATTAGAAGCAGTACCTAAAACAAAGGAAAATTCTAAATTATTAGTTGCTCTTGGAAAAAGTATCATGGGAAATCCTGTATGGTGTGAAATAGATAAAACTCCGCATTTACTAGTAGCAGGTTCTACTGGTTCAGGTAAATCGGTATGTATTAATAGTATGATAACATCACTATTAATGAGAACTAGACCAGAAGAAGTAAAATTAGTTTTAGTAGACCCTAAAAAAGTTGAACTTTCAATGTATAATGGGGTTCCACATTTATTAACACCAGTTGTTACAGACCCTAAAAAAGCCAATATTGTATTACAAAAAATAGTAAAAATAATGGAAGATAGATATGATTTGTTTGAAGCAAGTAAAACAAAAAATATAGCAGGTTATAATGCTTACATTGATAAGAAAAACGAAAGCTTGCCTGATGATGAAAAAATAAATAGACTTCCATATATTGTTGTTATTATTGATGAACTTGCTGATTTGATGTTAGTAGCAGCTAAGGAAGTTGAAGATTCAATAATGAGAATAACACAAATGGCTAGAGCTGCTGGTATTCATTTAATTGTTGCCACACAAAGACCTAGTACTGATGTAATTACTGGTGTTGTTAAAGCTAATATTCCATCAAGAATTTCATTTGCTGTATCAAGTAGTATAGACTCAAGAACAATATTAGATATGAGTGGAGCTGAAAAATTACTGGGTAAAGGTGATATGTTATTTTTACCACAAGGAGAAAGTATTCCAACTCGTGTTCAGGGAACGTTTATTAGCGATGATGAAATAAAAGCCGTTGTTGATTATACAATATCTCAGCAAAAAGCTATGTATGACAATTCGCTAACTGTTTCAGAAGAAGATAAAGGTGCAACTACAATGGTTGATAAATCAGATGATTATGAAGAACCTTTATACGATGAAATAAGACAATTTGTTATATCACAAGGTAAAGCTAGTGCCTCACTTTTACAAAGAAGATTTAGATTAGGATATAATAGAGCTGCTAGATGTATAGACCTTTTAGAGGAAAGAGGAATTGTTGGACCACCTAATGGTGCTAAACCTCGTGAAGTTTTAGTCAAAGAAGAAAATTAAAATACGCTACTGGCGTATTTTTTCTAGTTATGTCGAATTTATTTTATTTTATTTGATGATGTGCTAAAGTAATTTTGGTGATGATAAAATGTAATTTCAAAATTTAATAAGGAGGGATAGATGGATTCATTAGAAAATTTAATTATTGAAAATCAAAATTTAATATATAGTATTATTAAAAAAATTAATAGAAATGATATAAAAGAAGATTTATTTCAGGCAGGATGTCTTGGAATGGTAGAGGCATATTATAATTTTGATGCCCAAAGACAAACCAAATTTACAACATATGCATATCCATATATATTTGGATCAATTATGAAATTTATAAGAGAAAATCATACAATAAAACTTAATAAAGATTTAGTATCTCTTAAAACTAAATTAGAAAAAGCAAAAAGCTTATTACAACAAGAATATATGTGCGAACCTTCAATTAAACAGTTAAGTGAATTTTTAAATATTCCTATAAGTGATTTAGAAAGAATTGAAAATTATAAGTCAGATGGCTATAGCCTAGAAAATGAAATTTATGAAAATTTAAATTTTTATGATTTGATTGCACAAAACGATATTGATTTGAATGATTATATATTTTTAAAAAACGAATTGGAATCATTGGAAGAACCTGAAAGAACTATAATGTACGAAAGGTATTTTAATGATAAAACGCAAACTGAACTTTCAAATTTATTAGGACTTACTCAAGTTGACATTTCAAGACGTGAAAAGAAGGTTTTAACAAAATTAAAAAAGACATATAATTGACAATAAATAGGTAAAACTTTATAATTAAAATAGGTGGTAGAAATGAAAAAAGGGTTTACCTTAATTGAACTTTTAGGTGTAATAGTTTTAATTGGTTTGATAGCTTTAATAGCTATTCCATCAGTAAATAGTGCTTTAAATTTTTCAAAAGAAAAAGCATATAATGAACAGGTAAAAACAATTGAAAATGTAGCTCGCACATACATGTCAAAAAATTCTTTAAAACTTCCAAGTCAAACTGAAGGTAGCTTTTATTGTTTATCAGTAAGTGAAATGAAAAAAGTAGGATTATTAACAACCGAAGATATAAAAAACCCAAAATATAAAAAGGGAAGTACTAAAGAAGATGAAAATTTTGAAATTTTTAATGGAAGTGTTATCGTTACCTATACTTCTCAAAATAAATATAGTTATGAATATTCAAAAAATGCATGCTAAGATACAAATGTATCTTTTTTTGTATAAACATATTTTAATAGTTCATAATAATTTTGGGAGGAAATATTATGAATTATCAAGATATTGTAAAAAAAAACACACCTAAAGAAGATATTTTAAAAAATGCTTTTATATCTTTTATTACTGGCGGTATTATGGGAATTATTGGACAAGCATTAATAGATGTATATTCATTTTACCTAAAAATTCCTACAAAGGATGCTACAGTATGTATGCTTATAACCTTAATTTTTTTATCTTGTCTTTTCACATGCTTAGGATTTTTTGACAAAATGGTAAATTTTTGTAAATGTGGTTTAATCATTCCAATAACAGGGTTTGCTCACGCAACAATGAGTGCCGCATTAGAATATCGAAAAGAAGGATTAGTTACTGGAATTGGATCAAATATGTTAAAACTATCAGGAGCCGTTATTATATTTGGTGTTATTAGTAGTATCGTCTTTAGTTTAATAAGGATGGTGATTGGACTTATATGACATTTAAATTTGAAAACATATTTATAAACGAAGCAGCTACAGTAACCGGTCCATATGAAGCTAAAGGATCATTAGGTAAATATTTTGATTTATGTTATAAAGATTTATACTTTAATCAAAAAACATGGGAACAAGCAGAGATAAAATTAATTAAAGATTGTATTGAAATATTATTAAAGAAAAGTAAAATTAACAAAAATGAAATAGATGTATTTATCGGTGGAGATTTGTTAAATCAAATTGTTGCTTCTAATTATGCAATGAAAGATTATCAAAATAGCTTCATAGGTATATATTCTGCTTGTAGTACAAGCGTATTAGGCTTAATATTGGGATCAATTTTAATTCAAAATGGTTTAAATAAAGTTGTAGCATTCACATCATCTCATAATAATTCGGCAGAAAAACAATATAGATATCCAGTTGAGTATGGTGGGCCTAAAAGAAAAACAACAACATTTACATCAACTGGTGCTGCTGGAGCAATTATTTCTAAAACATTATCAAAAATAAAAATAGAAAGTGGAACTATAGGAAAAGTCATTGATTCAAATATTAAAGACGTCTATCACATGGGAGGCGTTATGGCAAAATCAGCAGCTGATACTATTAATAAACATTTAATTGATACAAACCGTAATGCTGATTATTATGATTTAATTTTAACTGGTGATCTTGGAATATATGGAAAAGAAATATTTAAAGAATATCTTCAAAGTAATTACAATATCACTTTAAAAAATTATAATGATACAGGAGTTATGCTATATGATTTAAAAAAACAACCAGTTTATGCAGGGGCAAGTGGACCGGTATGTGCACCATTAGTAACTTATAGTTATATATTTGATTTAATGAAAAAAGGTAAATATAAAAAAGTATTACTTATTGCAACAGGAGCTTTAATGAATCCAACCATGGTAAATCAAAAATTAACGATTCCTGCTATAAGTCATGCAATTAGTTTGGAGGCATTAATATGATCTATTTAAATGCATTTTTATTTGCTGGTATCATTTGCATGCTTGCTCAAATTATTTTAGATAAGAGTAAATTAACGCCAGGACATATAACTGTTATTTTTGTTGTTATAGGAGCTTTTTTAGATGTATTTAATATTTATGATAAATTTGTTTTATGGGCATCAGGTGGAGCTTTAGTTCCTATAACAAGTTTCGGTCATATGCTTACGCACGGAGCTCTTCAAGGTTATACAAACGAAGGGGCTATTGGACTTTTTGGAGGGACATTAGACTTAACAGCAGCTGGTATTAGTGCAGCCATTGTGTTTTCATTTTTTATGTCTCTTTTGTTTAATCCCAAAGATTAATTATTTAGATTTTTAAATTGTCGCCTTGATAAACATCTTTTTCAACCATTTGTTTATCAATACTATTTAAAACATCTATTTTTTTTGTTGTCCAAGTAGGTTCAATTAAATCTTCTTTTAATGGATCACCGGTTAATCTTTGTATTACAATTTTAGGATTTAAACATTCTAATTGATTAATAACAATATCGACATATTCATCCTTTGACAAAATAGGAAATGGCTTAATTTTATATAATTTTTCCAATGGTGTGTTTTTCAAAACACATAACATATGAATTTTAATACCATCTATATCTAATTTATTTAAATATTTAACAGTTTTAATCATCATATCTTTTGTTTCATAAGGAAGACCATTTATAATATGAACGACTGTAAAAATTTTTCTTTGTTTAAGTTTTTTTACCATTTCTTCAAAACATTTTAAATCATGACATCTATTTATCAATATACTAGTTTTTTTATGGATAGTTTGCAGACCTAATTCTATTGTTAAGAAAGTTTTTTTATTTAACTTTTCCAAATAATCTAGACATTCGTCAGTTATGGCATCGGGTCTAGTTGCAATAGAAAGTCCAACAACATTATCTAAATTTAAAATACTTTCGTATTTTTCTTTTAAAACATTTAAAGGGGCATATGTATTAGTTCTTGCTTGAAAATAACCAATATATTTACTATTAGGCCATTTTTTATCCATTATTTTTTTAATATTGTTAAATTGTTTTATTAAGTCTTCTTTTGGATTGCCACCATATTCTCCAGAACCTGATTTTGAACAATAAATACAACCATTTTTAGATAATGTACCATCAATATTAGGACATGTAAAACCAGCATTTAAGCTAATTTTACAAACTTTACACCCAAACTTTTGCTTATAAAAATAATCTAGGGTATGATATCTTTTATTTGTATTTGAAAAATTAAAGTTTTTCATAAAATCACCTTATTAATTATATCATATATGTGAAAAACTTATGAAAATATGTTAATTTATGTAAAAAAGCTTTATATTATAAGGTTTTTTTGATATAATGCTACTGGGAGGTAGGAAAAATGAAACGAAATTTACTTAAGGTAATTGGAATATCATTCTTAATATTTGTAGTATTAAGTTGGCTTATTCCTGTAGGCACATATTCAAGTGGTAAATTAACTACAAGCAGTATTGATCCTGTTGGTTTAATTGATTTATTTAATGCGCCTGTACAATCATTTATTACATTTGTTTTATACGGTGTAGTATTTGCTACTATTGGTGGCTTTTATGGAGTTATGGAAAGAACGGGAGCTTTAGAAAAAGTTACTGATAAAATGAGAAAATCATTTGATGGAAAAGAAAGAGGATTCTTAATTTTAACTGTTATTTTATTTACAGTATTATCATCACTTACTGGACTTGTAATTCCATTATTTGTATTAGTACCATTATTTGCTACAGTACTATTTGCTATGAATTATGACAAAGTTACAGTACTAGCATCAACTGTAGGTGGCCTTTTATTAGGTTCTGTTGCGTCAACTTATGGTTTCAATATTACAGGATATACTAAAAACATTTTATCCTTAGATATGAACAACCAAATTGTTGCAAAACTTATTTTATTAGTTATTTTAATAGCTGGATTAATTTTAGTAATCTTAATGGCTAGTAAAAAAACGCCTAAAAAGAATAAAGAGGAAAAAGCAGAAGAAACTGCTAAAGAAGAGAAAAAAATGGTTAAAGAAACTGTAAAAAAATCAGCTAAAGAAACTGTAAAAAAATCAGCTAAAGACGATAGCAAAAAAGCAGTAAAAAAACCTGCTAAAAAAACTACAAAAAAGGCTACTACGAAAAAAACAACAAAAGGAAATACAAAAGCCTTAGCTGTTACAAAATCAGTTAAGAAAGTATCTAGCAAATCAAAAGTTAGTGCTGTACCATTGGTTATTATTTTCATACTTATGTTAATTATTTGTTTAATAGGTATGTATAACTGGTACTATTCATTTAGTATCGATGTATTTAATAATATGCATGATGCTATTATGGGAGTTAAAATTAAAGGATTTAAAATTTTCGAAAATCTTTTAAGTGGTATTTCACAATTGGGATATTGGAGCAATATTGATTTTGTTTGTACATTGATAATTACATCAGGTATTTTAGCTTGGATTTACAAAGTTAGCTTTAATGACTATATTGAAAGCTTCATTGCGGGTGTTAAAAAATATCTTCCAACAGCTATCTATGCTGCATTGGCAAGTGTTATTTTATCTATCTTATATCAAGCTTCTTATAATGGAACAGGTACATTAGTAGATACAATTAATGCTAAAATATTTGGATTAACTGATGGATTTAATGTTATAACAACAGCAGTTGCATCATTATTGGGAAGTTATTTCTTTAATGATTTATATTATTTACTTGCTAATTTAACATCATATGTAAGTGGTTTTGATGCATCTTCATTATCAATTGCTGGATTACTTATTCAATCAGTATACGCAATTGGAATGATGATATTCCCAACAAGTGTTGTACTAATTGCAGGTTTAAGTTTATTTGATGTTTCTTATAAAGAATGGATCAAATACATATGGAAATTTATTTTAATAACATTCCTATTAGTTTTACTAGTATGTGGTATTTTAACACTATTATAAAATTGATTTAAAACGGATAATATCCGTTTTTTTATTGAATAAATAAGTAACACCATATTTATATATGAATATCATATATCAGAATAAAAATGCAGGTGATTATATGAATTTATTAATAGGTTTATTAACTCCTTTTATTGGAACAACAATTGGTTCAGCCGCGGTTTTTTTAATGAAAAATAGTATTAATAAAACATTAGAAAAATTTTTATTGAAATTTGCTTCGGGTGTTATGTTAGGTGCATCGATTTGGTCTTTATTATTACCATCAATAGAAATGGCAAATAAGCAAAACATTATTTCATGGATTCCAGCATCAGTAGGTTTCTTTTTAGGAATATTTTTCTTACTATTTTTAGATTTTATAATACCTAATTTAAATAAAGAAAATGAAGCACATAATAAATTATCTAAATCAAAAAAATTTGTACTTGCAATTACGCTTCATAATATTCCAGAAGGAATGGCTGTTGGTGTTTCATTTGCAGGTGCATTAGCAAAAAATAGCAGTATAACATTAGCGGCTGCATTCGCGCTTTCTTTTGGAATAGCAATTCAAAATCTTCCTGAAGGTGCAATTATATCAATGCCATTAAAAAAAGATTATTCTAAAACAAAGTCATTTATTATTGGTACACTTAGTGGTATAGTAGAACCACTATTCGCTATTATTACAATTTTGTTAACTAATTTAGTTGTTCCAATATTACCTTATTTATTATCATTCGCATCAGGTACAATGATTTATGTAATAGTAGAAGAACTTATACCTGAGGCTAAAAAGCAATCACAAAATAATTTATCAATAATCGGTTTATCATTTGGGTTTATACTTACGATGATATTGGATATAACACTTGGTTAAAAATATTTATATAATTTAAAATTGCAATGAAAACTTAACGCTTAACTATTTGACATTTCTAATTCTAAATATTATTATATAGTTGGAGGAACAAATATGGAAAAATTAAAAATTGACAGAGTTATTTCAAAAGATGACAATGGTATTTATAGCTTTGATGAAGTAAAAAAGGCTTATGAAGAAAATCAAAGTAGAATACATTATTATAAATTATTAAAAAAAATAATAAATGCATATAGAAATGACACACTTAATGATTATATCTCACAATGTAATTATGATGAATTATGTGAAATCTTAGATATCATGATTTTTATGAATTATGATTATTATGAAATTATCGGAAAAATCTCGGCCAAAATTCATGAATATGAATGTGATATATTTATGGATATGATTAAAAATATATATGAAAAAAATTTTGACCCATGGCTTGAAAAATTAACAATATCAGAAATTAGAATGTTAAAAAAAGCTTTATTTACATTTAACTTTGGAAATGATAATAAAAATGACAAATATGTTTTAATGGAAGATAAAATAGATAAATATTATAAAAAAATAAAAAATAATAAATAAAGTTTCTATATAAATTTCATATATTTATTATATTATAGATTAGGTGATATCAAATGAAAAGCGTAGTTGTTTGTAATCCGAATAGCGGAAATAACAAAAAAGAAATTTATATTTCAAAATTTAAAAAAATTTTGAATGAATATGGTTATGATACACAAGTTAAATTTACAAATCATCGTGGTCATGCTAAAGAAATTATATCAAATCTTGATGATGATATAGATTTAGTAATATCTTTAGGTGGTGATGGCACATTTAATGAAGTAGTAAATGGAAACTTAAAAAGAAAGAAAAAATTATTATTAACACATATACCACTCGGCACAACAAACGATCTGGGTGCTATGTTTGGAATGGTAAAAAATCCAATTCAAAATTTAAAAATGATTTTAAATGGTACAGTAAAAGAAATAGATATTTGTACAATAAATGAAACCCCATTTGTATATGTGGCAGGACTTGGTAAATTTACTGATATAGCATACGAAACACCTAGAAAGCTAAAAAAAAATTTAGGATACTTTGCCTATATGATAAATGCCATCAAATCCTTCAATAAAAAAACACAATTATTCGAAATGACATTGAATGCTAATGGAAAAGAATATACAGGGCTTTATTCATTTATTTTAATATGTAATGCATCTAGAATGGGTGGCTTAGAAATACTCCAAGATGTAAAAATGAATGATAATAAATTTGAAGTGTTAGTATCCAATATATCAACAAGAAAAGATATTATTAAAAGCTTATATTATGTTAAAACAAGTGATATAACAAAAGTTCCAGGATTCTATTTTTTTAAAACTGATCATTTAAAAATAAAACTAAAAGACAAACCTAAAAAAAGATTTTGTATAGATGGTGAAGAATTTGACAACAAATCAAAAGAATATGAAATAAAAATAGAAAAAAAAGTCAAAATGTTACTTCCAAACAGTCAGCTAGATAAAATATTTATATAATTATTAGTATGTTTTAGTACTTTTTTTCTTTTAAATTAATATAATCTAATGGGTGAAAAAATGTATAATAGTATAATCTTACCATATGACTATAACGATTTACAGCCATACATCGATGAGCAAACAGTTAATATCCACTACAACAAACATTATAAAAAATATTTATTCAATTTAAATAAATTAATATCAGGAATTAAACTAGAAGATATACCTAAAAAAATAGAAGAATTACCACTAGAAAAAAGAGGCATAACATTATACAATGCAGGTGGCGTTTTAAATCATGAACTTTATTTTATGAGTTTAAATAAACAAAAATCAAATCCAAAAGGCAAACTTCAAAAAAAAATAACTGAAACATATAAAAATTTTGAAAATTTCAAAAATATATTCATTTCAAAAGCAAAAATATTAACAGGAAGTGGTTATACTTTCTTAGTTACAGATAGTCAGGGAAACTTATCAATTATAAACCTTCCAAATCAAGAGACATCATACACATATAATTTAATACCTCTTTTTGCAATTGACATGTGGGAACATGCTTATTATTTAAAATATAAAAATGAAAAAGAATTGTATTTAGAAAATATATGGAATAAAACAAACTTTGATAACGCAACAAAAATTTATGAAAATCTATTACTATAGTGCATATATCTTATATAGGGAGGGATTTAAATGAAAAAAATTGTTCCATTTAACAAGGACATTTTATTTGAAAACACTTTAGCACAAATTAGTAGTATATCTTTAGATCATAATCTAAAATTAAAAGATAAAAACTTAATATCAGGGGAATTTAAAATAACCGGAACTTATAAAATTTCATCCGCAAGCCTAACAACCGATAATTTTGAATACAATCTTCCATTTGATATTAGTATTGATAAAAAATATAACACCTCAGATATAACAATAGATATTAATGATTTTTACTATGAAATAAAAGATGATAAAATGTTATCAATCAGCATTGAAATATCTATTGATGGCTTGAAAGAAATTGAAAAAGTAAGAGAAACTAAATTAGAAGAAAACATAATAAATAATGAAGCAGAAGAAAATAAAGTAGAAGAAGAAAGCATAAAATCAGTATTTTCAGATTTAGATAATAATGAAAGATATGTCACATACAAAGTTCATGTTGTCAAAGAAAATGATACAGTCTTATTAATATCTGAAAAATATGGGGTAACAAAAGAAGAGCTAGAAAAATATAATAATCTAAATAACTTAAATATTTTCGATAAAATAATAATACCATCTAATGAAACTTAATAAAATTTTAAAAAATTATAATATAAAACCTATTGGATATGAAAAAAATGGAAAAATAATAATTATAAAAACTACAAATAATTCATTTGTATACAAAGAAGGAAAACTAAATAATCAAATATTTGACTACTTAAAATCCCGTAACTATGAATATTTACCACATTTTTTAAACAATATTAATGAAGAATACCAGCTAACGCAGTATATAGATAATCTTTCTATTCCAGATGAGCAAAAAATAATAGACTTAATCAAAACGGTCGCACTTTTACATTCTAAAACAACGCATTATAAAGAAATTGATTTAGATTATTATGAAAAAATATATGAAGATTTAAATAATAATATAAGCTATTTGTATACATATTATACAGATATGATAACCATCATCGAAAGTAAAGTTTATATGTCGCCATCACAATACTTACTTGCTAGAAATATATCAATTATATACAAATCGTTAAATCAAAATAAAGAAAATTTAGACAATTGGTATAGTCATATCAAAGAAAAGAAAAAAGAACGTCGCGTTATCATACATAATAATTTAGATCTTTCACATTTTATCATATCGGATAAACCATATTTAACTAGTTGGGATAAAGCAAAAATAGCCTCACCAGTATTTGATTTATATAAATTATATTTAAATCATGCTTTAGATTTTGACTTTGAAACAATAATTAAAATATACGAAAAACATTATCCACTATTAGAAGATGAAAGAAAATTATTTTATATTTTAATTACACAGCCATTATTAATTGATTTTAAATTATCCGAATATCAAAACTGTAAAAAAATAAACAAAATGATAAACATAATAATAAAAGCAAATGAACTTTCAAAACATAATCTTAAAAATACAAAAACATAGAAAAACTAAAAAAATAAATATCAAAAATACGTTAAATCTTGATACTATAAAAATAGTAATTAAAATTTGATATAAAAGAATAATCATACACATAATAAAGGCCATTTACCCTTGCCATACCAAATATTCCTCATACTATCACCACTAACACTATATGATAAAAAAATTCATCAATACAGTTAAAAGGCCCACTTGCCTTAAATAAACAAATAGAGTATAATTTTTATAAAAGGTAAGGGGATTAATATGAAAAAAAATGGCTTTGTTTCTTCCGCTCTTCTTTATGGAATACTATCAGTTTTTTTGGCTTTAGTAGCATCAACGGTATCAATATTATCAAGCCATAAATTAAGCAACGATAAAATAAAAGAAAGTGCCTTAGATGATGTACAAAATCTAACAACTGATACATCTTGCTTTACATATACATCAAATTCCAATGGGAACATCACAATAACCGATTATAGTATAGATTGTGATAAAACAGTTTTTATACCAACGGTAATTAATGGTAAATTAGTAGACACCATAGGTCCTGCAGCCTTTAAAGATAAATCATTAGTAAACATAACAATACAATCAAATATAATAGAAATTTCATCGGATGCATTTCAAGAAAATGATGGAATAATATTCTATATTAAAACATCCGACACAGGAACATTATCAGGCTTTCCATGGGGTGCAGAAGATGCTACAATACATTGGAAATAAACACGCTTATGCGTGTTTTTCTTGTTATTATTAATATTCTAATGTATAATATACTTAGTTAGGAGCGGATTATTATGTTTATAGATGAAGCAATAGTGGAACTAATTGCAGGATCTGGTGGTGATGGATGCCTTGCATTTAGAAGAGAAAAATATGTTGCCATGGGTGGTCCTTTTGGTGGTAACGGAGGAAAAGGATCAGACATTATATTTAAAGTAGATACAGGACTTAATACATTAGTTGATTTTAAATATAAAAAAATAATCAAAGGACATCATGGGGAAAATGGGCTAGGAAAAGGAATGCATGGAAAAAATGCTGAAAATATAATAATTCCTGTCCCACAAGGAACTGTTGTAACTGATTATGATACTAATTTAGTAATTGCTGATCTAACACAACCTGAAGAAGAGTTCGTAATTGCAAAAGGTGGACGTGGAGGTAGAGGAAACATGGCGTTTGCCACACAATCAAATCCCGCACCTCATTATGCAGAAAACGGCGAACCGGGAGAAAAAATAAAAATAAAAATAGAACTAAAACTAATGGCTGATGTAGGATTAGTAGGAATGCCAAGCGTTGGGAAATCAACATTTATATCAAAAATATCTGCATCACGTCCTAAAATTGCTGACTATCCATTCACAACTTTAAAGCCCAATCTCGGAGTAGTTAAAACAAATGATAATCGTAGTTTTGTTGTTGCTGATTTACCTGGATTAATTGAAGGGGCTTCATTAGGTCATGGATTAGGTGATAGATTCTTAAAGCATGTTGAAAGAACAAGGGTTATTGCCCACATAATTGATATGAGTGGATATACAAATGATCCTTATAATGATTACATAACAATAAATAAAGAATTAGAAAGTTTTGATAAAAAATTATTAGAAAAACCACAAATTATCATTGCAAATAAAATGGATATGCCTGATTCTAAAAAAAATCTGGAAAAATTTAAACAAAAAGTAAATAAACAAATATATGAAATGTCGGCTATCAATGGGGAAGGAATTTCTAAAATATTAAATGTAATTGCTGATACGCTAGATAATATTCCTAAAAAAGAACTATACAATAGTGATAAATTTGAAAGTCATGTTATATATAAATTTAAAGAAGAAAAACCATATAAAATTAAAAAAGACAATAATTCATGGATAATTAGTGGTAAACAAATTGAAAAATTATTAATAATGAGTAGATTAGATACTGATGAGGCAGTATTAAGATTTTCAAATAAATTAAGAAAAATGGGAATTGACGATGAATTAAAACAATTAGGTGCTCAAGATGGTGATATTATTAAAATATTAGATTATGAATTTGAATTTAAAGAGTAAATACTCTTTTTTTATATAAAAATAAATTCAATAAAATAATTTGTAATAACACTTGTTCGTGTTATAATGTAATAGGGTGTTTAAAATGTATGCATATATAAAAGGTTATATAAAAGAAATAGAAAGTGATTATATTGTTTTAGACAATAATGGAATTGGATATTTAATACACACATCAAATCCATATTCATTTGAAATGGATAAAGAATATACAATATATCTATATCAATACGTTAGAGAAGATGAAATTAGTCTATATGGCTTTAAAACAACTGAAGAAAAACAATTGTTTTTAAAATTAACTTCAGTTAAGGGATTAGGGTGTAAAATGGCACTACCAATGCTTGCATCATCTCCTAGTGCGGTGATTGATGCAATCGAAAGAGAAAATATTTTATATCTAAAAAAATTTCCTAAAATTGGTGATAAACTAGCACGACAAATAATATTAGATTTAAAAGGGAAATTAACACCTTCAAAAGAAGAGGTAGTAATTAATGACGAACTTGTTGATGCTCTAAAAAGCTTAGGCTATAAAAACACCGATATAAACAAAGTAGTAAAAAAAGTAGATAGTTCATTAAGTATTGAAAATCAAATTAAAGAATCACTAAAATTACTATTAAAATAAGGGGGTAAAAAATGGATGATAGAATTATAAGCGGTGAAAAGAAAAAAGAAGACAATGAAATTTCATTAAGACCAGAATCCTTAGAAGAATATATTGGTCAAAGTGAATTAAAAGAAAATCTAGATATATTCATGAAGGCGGCTAAAATGCGTGATGAAGTTCTAGACCACGTTTTACTTTATGGCCCACCAGGGCTAGGTAAAACAACAATGGCTTATATTATTTCAAATGAAATGGGAGGAAACATAAAAACAACAAGCGGTCCAGCCATTGAAAAAAGTGGTGATCTTGCTGCGGTTTTATCAACATTAGAACCAGGTGATGTACTGTTCATCGATGAAATTCATAGAATACCTAGATTCATTGAAGAAATATTATATTCTGCCATGGAAGATTTTAAATTAGATATCATCGTTGGATCAGATTCATCAAGTAGAAATATTACAATAGACCTTCCGCCATTCACATTAGTGGGAGCAACCACAAGAGCAGGTGATTTAACAGGACCTTTACGTGATAGATTTGGAATAGTTTCTAAGCTAAACTTTTATACAGAAGAAGAACTAAAAGATATCGTATTAAGAACAAGTAGAGTTTTAGAAACAAATATTGATGAATCGGCAGCCTTAGAGCTAGCTAGAAGAAGCAGAGGAACTCCAAGAATAGCCAATAGACTATTTAAAAGAGTTCGTGATTACGCCTTAGTTATGGGTAAAGGTAATATAGATTTAGAAATAACAAAATTAGCCTTAAAAAAACTAAAGGTAGATGATTATGGACTAGATGCAACAGATTATAATCTATTAAATGCTATCATTGAAAGATTTAATGGTGGTCCAGTAGGTATTGACGCGCTTGCATCATCTATTGGTGAAGAAGCGTCAACAATCGAAGATGTTTACGAACCTTACCTTCTTCAAAATGGCTTTTTAAAAAGAACAAATAGGGGAAGAGTAGTAACCGAAAAGGCATATAAACATTTGAAAAAAGAAATGGAGGATAAATATGAAAACAGATGATTTTGACTTTTATTTACCAGAAAAACTAATTGCTCAAACCCCATTAGAAAAGCGTGATTCATCAAAACTACTTGTCTTAGATAAAAAAACAGGTGATATAAATCATAAACACTTTACAGATATCATTGATTATCTTGAAAAAGGTGATACATTAGTTTTAAACGATACAAAAGTCATGCCCGCAAGATTATACGGAGTTAAAGAAGAAACAAATGCCGTTGTAGAAGTTTTATTATTAAAAGATGAAGGAAATGATACTTGGGAATGTTTAACAAAACCTGCAAAAAGAATAAAAGTAGGTACTATTATATCATTCGCAAATGGGAAATTAAAAGCCATATGTAAAGAAACAAAAGACGAAGGTATTAGAATATTTAAATTAGAATATCAAGGAATACTATATGAAATATTGGATCAATTAGGAGAGATGCCACTACCACCATATATACATGAAAAACTAAAAGATAAAGATAGATATCAAACAGTATATGCAAAAAACATCGGTAGTGCAGCTGCACCAACAGCTGGTCTTCATTTTACTCAAGAACTTCTTACAAAAATAAAAAACAAAGGCATCAACCTAGCTTATGTTACTTTGCACGTTGGCCTTGGAACATTTAGACCAGTTAATGTCGAGGATGTATCAAAACATAAAATGCATAGTGAATATTATATCATGACCAAACAAGTCGCAGAATTATTAAATGATACAAAAAATAAAGGACATAAAATAATAAGTGTAGGAACAACATCAACTAGAGTGTTAGAAACAGTTGCTAATAAATATGAAACATTTAAAGAATGTTCAGGGTGGACAGATATATTCATATATCCTGGATACAAATTTAAAGCAGTTGATAAATTAATCACTAACTTTCATTTACCAAAATCAACCTTAGTTATGCTAGTTAGTGCACTAGCAGGCAAAGAAAATATAATGAAAGCATATAACGAGGCAATAAAAAACGAATATAGATTCTTCTCATTTGGCGATAGCATGTTAATAAAGTAGGTGATAAAATTGGTAATAGTTATAACAGGACCGACCGCAGTCGGTAAAACAGATTTAAGCCTTTTTCTAGCCCATGAATTAAACGGTGAAATTATTAATGCTGATAGTACCCAAATATACAAAGGGATGAATATCGCAACAAATAAAGTAAAAGATACTGAAGGAATCAAACATTATTTATTTGATGAAAAAGATTTAAATGAAAACTATACAGTATTTGATTATCAAAAAGATGCTAGAAAAATAATTGATGATGTTATCTCAAGAGGCAAAACACCAATATTAGTAGGTGGCACAGGTCTATATATAAATGCCGCATTATATGACTATAAATTTGAAAACAAATTAAATGAAGCCTATGAAGGAATCAGTAATGATGAACTTTATACAATGCTTAAAAAAGTAGATCCAAACACCACAATTCATCTAAACAATAGAGTAAGAATTATAAGTGCCTTAAATTACTATAATGCAAATGGAAAACCATATAGTGAAAAAGCAAAAAATGAAAAATTACTTTACAAAACAATATTTATTGGACTAACAACCGAAAGGGATATACTTTATTATAAAATAAACAAAAGAGTAGATGAAATGGTAGGCCAAGGATTAATTCAAGAAGCAAAAGATTTATACGATTTAAAAATAAAAACTAAAGCAGTAATGACACCGATTGGTCCTAAAGAACTATTTCAATATTTTGATGGAAAACTAACTTTAGAAAGTGCTATAGAACTTATTAAAACTAAAAGTAGAAAATATGCTAAAAGGCAGTACACATGGTTTAATCATCAAATGAATCTAAAATGGTTTCATACAAACTATGAAGATTTTAATAAAACAAAAAAAGAAGTGCTAGAATATATTAAAAATTTTGAATAATACATATAATATGATATAATACATTCCATCGAGAGGTGAAAAAAAATGAATTTAACAGAAATAATTCCAGATATATACCTGCCAACTGTATATGACATAAATTATCCAAAATTACATTCTAATGGTATAAAATATGCTGTTTTTGATGTTGATTGTACTATTCTTTCATTTGATAATACTGAAGTAACTGAAGAATTAATAGAACTATTTTCAAAAATAAAGCAAACAGGTATAACACCTGGATTATGTTCAAGTGGCGGATATAAAAGAGTGAAACCAGTTGCTGAAAAGTTAAACATAAAATTTATCGCAAATGCTGGGAAACCATTTAAAGGAAATTTTAAACTAATAAAAGATCATTTATTTGATTCAAAATGTACACCAAAAAATACAATGATGGTGGGTGATTCATTATATCTAGATATGATATTTGCTCAAAGATTGGGACTTTATAAAGTAATGGTTGATCCAATTGACGATGAAAAAGGGGATAGAACTAAAACGTTTGCTAATGAATTTGTTCAAACGTCAGTCTATGCTCTTCTGCCCAAAGGAAGTTTAAAAAAAGGAAAATATTATTCATAAGCACACATCAAAGTGTGCTTTTATTAAAGGAGAAAAAATGGAAAAAATAATCATGCATATTGATGTAAACAATGCCTTTCTATCATGGACGGCTGTTTTACGTTTAAAACAAGGAGAAAAAGATATAAGAAATACATATGCAATAATAGCAAGCATTGATAAGCCAAATCATGGAATAGTACTTGCAAAGTCAATGCCTGCAAAAAAATTAGGAATAGTGACAGCAGAAACAATTTATTCAGCAAAAAAGAAATGTCCTAATTTAAATATATATCCACCAAATTATTCATTTTATAAGCAAATGAGTAATAATATGATGAACCTTATCCGTTCATATTCACCAGACATTGAACAAATGAGTATTGATGAATGTTTTTTAGATTATACACCTGTAAAACATTTATATGGAAATGAACTACAATTCGCATATAAATTAAAAAAAGAAATAAAAGATAAACTAGGTTTTACAGTAAATATTGGTATTGCAAATAACAAACTATGTGCTAAAATGGCATCAGATTTCTCAAAACCATATAAAGTTCATACACTCTATTCATATGAAATCAAAAATAAAATGTGGCCATTACAAGTTGATGATTTATTCGGGATAGGTAAACAAACTGCATTAAAACTTCATAAATTAAATATAAATACTATCTATGACCTAGCCCACTATAATCAAAAGCAACTATATAAACATTTTAAAAATCAAGCTCAAGAAATGATAAGTAAAGCCCAGGGAATAGGTTCCGATATAGTAAACTCATCTCAAAATAATCAAAAAGGAATTGGAAACGAAATAACATTAAATAAAAACATATTTGACAAAGCACAGTTGAATTTATATTTGCTTGCTTTATCCGAAAACGTATCCTTAGAATTACGTAAACAAAATAAATATGCATATGTAGTTTCCGTCACATTAAAAGATAAATTTTTTAAACGATATACTCATCAAAAAACTTTAATCAATGCAATAAACTTAGCCGAAGAAGTAAACAAAGCATCAATAGAAATACTAAACGAAATGAATATAGAAAATGGGGTAAGACTAATAGGAATAAGACTAGATAAATTAGTAGAAACGCCTACTCACCAAGTTTCATTATTTGAAAGCATAGAAACAAAAAAGCAAAGTACTAGCCTTGAAAAAACAGTAGATAACCTTAAGCAAAAATACGGAGTTGAAATAATTAAAAAAGCAAGTTTATTAAATAATAAAATTTCTAAGAAATATTAGAATTTATTTACATTAAATAGATTAATAGGTATAATGTTATAGGAAAGTAGTGATAAAATGAATGATGAAATTATCAAACAAATAAGTAGTGATTTAAACATAAAAAACACACAAATAGAAAAAACATTAGCCTTACTTCAAGAAGGAAATACAATTCCTTTTATAGCACGATATCGTAAAGATGTAACAGGTGGATTAGATGAGGAAAGCATAAAAAAAATAAATGAAGTATATATGTATCAAATAAATTTATTAGAACGTAAAGAAGATGTTATTAGATTAATTGACGAAAAAGGATTACTTACAGAAGAATTAAAGAATCAAATAATGAATGCAGCAAAACTAGTTGAGGTAGAAGATCTATATAGACCATATAAAGAAAAAAAGAAAACAAAAGCAACAGAAGCTATAAAAAATGGTCTAGAAGCATTAGCAAAACTAATAATGTCATTTCCAAATAACATTACACTAGATGCATTAACCCAAAAATTTATAAATGAAAACGTAAAAACACAAGATGAAGCCATTGAAGGGGCGGGATATATCATTGCCGAATGGATAAGCGATAACGCCGCATATAGAAAATGGATTCGAAAATATACGTTTAACGAAGGGGTTTTAAAAACAAAACTAAAGAAAAATGCTTCAGATGAAAAAAAACTATACGAAATGTATTATGATTTTTCCGAAAAAGTAAAATATGCTAAACCATATAGAATAATGGCTATAAATAAATTCTATGTGGAGTAGCACATTTAATTCTATATGTAATAAAATAGGT
>CAVKUP010000001.1:0-86109 GCA_963659735.1 bacterium | reverse complement strand
CCTTAAAAAATCTTTTTTCCTTATTGTTTGTCATATGTAAGCCTTTCTAGAGGAATCATCTCCTCATATATAACATACGATATAAATTATTAATTTCCTTTTTTATATCAAAAAAAATTAAAAGTTTTTATACTTTTAATTTAATTAATACTGACCTGTTGTTACATCTGATACTCACTATCAGTAAACATATCTGTTGCGGTTGTCCATTTAGAATCTATATAAATGTGTTTTAATTTAGTTGTATTTTGAAACATTGCATCCATATATGTTACTTTACTTGTATCAAAATTTTCTATTTCTTTTATTTTGGCTCCATCATGGCTATAAAACATATAGCCCATATTTACCACATTTGACATGTTAAAACTATTTTCATCCAGTGATGTTAAATTGTAACACTGCTCGAACATACCGTTCATAAACCCTACTTAAAATAAGCTTAATTGACTAGATTCATCCATACCATCTAAAACTCCCATTGCCCTTAATTTTTCAATTAAAGTTGATGAAATTTTAGCTCTTTTTTGTAAATCTTCAATACTAATATATGGTCTGTTTTCTCTTTCAGCAACTATATTTTTAGCAACCACAATACCAAGGCCATCAATAGATCTAAATGGTGGAATTAAATTACCATCTTCGTCAATAACAAATTCACTATAATGACTTTTATATAAATCAACTGGTTTAAATTTAATACCACGAGCAAGCATTTCTAAAGCAACTTTTAAACATTCAAGTATTGATGATTCTTTATTAGTCGCATCAAATCCTTTTTCATTAATTTCAATAATTCTAGATTTAACTGCATCATAACCTTTAATCATAGCATCAATATCAAAATCATCATACTCTGCAGAAAATTGAGCCGCATAATAAACTGAAGGTTTATGTACTTTATAATAAGCCAATCTAAACGCATTTATAACATACGCAACAGCATGTGCTTTCGGAAACATATATTTTATTTTCCTGCATGATTCAATAAACCATGGTTCAATATTAGCCTCTTTTAAATCTTTAACATATAAAGCCCATTGTTCTGGATCTTTAGAAGCTTTACCTTTTCTAACAAACTCCATAATTTTAAAAGCCTTAATTGGTTCAAGCCCATGATACATTAAATAAACCATAATATCATCACGACAACCAATAACTTCACTAAATGGAACAACACCTTGATCAATTAAATCTTTCGCATTACCATTCCAAACATCAGTACCATGAGAAAGTCCTGATATTTTAACAAGCTCCGCGAATGTTTTAGGTTTAGTTTCTTTAACCATTTGTAAAGTAAATGGTGTTCCAAACTCAGGAATACCTAAAGTACCTGTATCATTCATAATTTGTTCTTTAGTAACCCCTAAAGGTTTAGGTGATAAAAATATCCCCATTGTTTCTTTATCATCTAAAGGAACTTTAGTAACATCATCACCAGTAATATTTTGAATTAACCTTAATTTAGTAGGTCCAGAATGACCCAATATATCTAATTTTAATACATCTTGATCAATTGCATGATAATCAAAATGAGTAGTTCTCCAAGCAGATGTAACATCATCAGCTGGATATTGATATGGTGTAAAATCAAAAACATCCATATATCCTGGAATAACAACAATACCTCCTGGGTGCTGGCCAGTTGTTCTTTTAACACCAGTGCATCCCTTAGCAAGCCTTTCAACTTCAGCCGTTCTCATACTAATGCCTTTATCTTCACAATATCCTTTAACATAACCAAAAGCTGTTTTATCAGCAACAGTACCAATAGTACCAGCTCTATAAACATTATCAACACCGAATAAAACTTTAGTATATTCATGAGCAGCAGCTTGATTTAAATCCGAAAAATTCAAATCAATATCAGGAACTTTATCCGCATGAAATCCTAAAAATGTCGCAAATGGCATATCTTGGCCATCTTTATTCATTTTACTGTTACACTTAGGACAATTTTTATCAGGTAAATCATATCCACTACCATAATCACTACCTAAACTTTTACCATCTATTTCAAATATAGAGTGTTTACAATTAGGACAAACATAATGAGGAGGAAGTGAATTAACTTCAGTTATTCCCATCATTGTTGCAACTAAAGAAGAACCAACAGAACCACGGGAACCAACTAAATATCCATCATCATTTGACTTTTTAACAAGTTTTTGCGAAATTAAATAAATAACATCAAAATTAGCACCAATAATACCAGTCATTTTATTTTTAATCTCATCATCAGTTAAATTAGGGTTTTCTTCTTTAAATAAATTAATAACACCTTCTCTATAGCTTCTCATAACATCATTTAACTTTTTATGAATTAAAGCATCATATTCATCATCTGACATATCATTTTGTAAATTTAATTTTTTAATAGTATTAAAAGGCTCATCACCATATAATTCAGTAGCTAATCTTTCTTCAATATTATAAGGAAGTGGTTTTCCATAAATACTTTCAGCTTTATCATATACCATATCAGTAGTAGTTTCCGTACAATTTTCAATCTTAGGCGCAAAAGGAATACCACCAGTATCAATAATAACTTCAATAATATCAACCATATCAGCTATTTTTTTAGGATTATCAACAATAATTTCTTTAGCTTCTTCATTACTTAAAAATGAAAATGATTCAAACATCTCATCAGTAGTTCTTAAATACTGTGATGGAATTTGATTAATACCCTTTCTAGATAAAGGATGTCTACCACCACCAGGAACCTTTTGATTAACAATTATTTCTCTATAAATTCTATCTTCTGGTTCAATTTGATGAACATCACCAGTAGCTACTATAATTTTACCAGCTTCTTTAGTAAGTCTAATTATTTTTTTAATATTTTGAACTAACTCTGCTTTACTAGAAAAATCCCCCATTTGAAGTAAATGATCATAAACCTCAGGAGGCTGAACTTCAACATAATCATAAAAATTAATTAAATTAACAAGTTCTTCATCATTTTTAGAACGAGCTAATCTAAATATTTCACTTTCATAGCAGCCACTACCAATAAGTAACCCTTCCCTATGTTTTTCAATCTCACTTCTTAAAATTCTTGGCGTTTTATATAAATATTTAGTATTAGCATAAGAAATTAATTTAAACATATTTTTAAGACCAGTTTTGTTTTTAGCCAAAATATTTACATGATATGAAGCACCATATTTATGAATTTCATCTTTAGAAACTAATTTATCTAAATCCTTTATAACTTCAAAATTACTAGAAACTAATTTCTTAAGCATTTTATGAAACACTAAAGCAGTTCCTTCCGCATCATAATCACCTCTATGATGAGCAGTTTCATCCCATGGAACATTATATCTTTTAACTAATGCAGATAAACTATGTCTAGCATATCCAGTATCAAGTGCCCGTGATAATTCTAAAGTATCAATAACAGTATTTGTAAATTCACCCATATTATATTTACTAAATGCCATAACAATAAAAGAAACATCAAATTTAGCATTATGAGCAACCATAGGTAAATTACCTACCCACTTCATAAATTTTTTAACCGCATTTTCTTCGTTATCTTTATCTTTAAGCATATCATCAGTAATATTAGTAAGTTCTATAATTTTACTAGGTAAACTTCTTCCTGGATTAATTAATTCATCATATCTATCTATAATTTCACCATTATTAATCTTAACCGCACCAATTTCAATAATCGAATCAGCACCACCAGCATTAAAACCTGTTGTTTCCAAGTCAAATACAACGTAAGTAGTTTCTAATAATTTTTCTGAAGAAGGTCTTAAAACAATATTAACAGTATCATCAATTAAAGTAAGTTCTGTACCATAAATTGCTTTAAATTTATCATCCCTATTTTTATTATAAGAAGTTACGTAATTAAAAACATGTGGGAATGCCTGACAACCATTATGATCAGTAATAGCAATAGCTTTATGACCAAATCTAATTGCAGTTTCAACTAATTTAACCTCATCAGCAACCCCATCCATTTGACTCATCTTAGTATGAGTATGAAGTTCAATACGTTTCTCTAAAGCATTATCTTCTCTGAGAATTTCTTCCTTAAATGAAACATTTATTTCCCTAGCAAACAAAACAATTTCACCAGAATATTTATCATATTTAGTATAACCCTTAATAAGATAATACTTACCTTCCTTTAAAGCTTTTTTATACTTATTAAATTCATCATCTTCCCTGCAGAAAATCTTACAATACATACTATCTGTTCCATCAGTTAATTTTAAAGTAAATATCTTAAAATTACTCTTAGAAGATTCAAATATATCAATTCCAAATATCTTCGCATCCACTGTAACATTATCCATCTCAAATGTAACCATATTAATAGGAGTTGCTTCATCAGTTATCTCTCCTCCCATTATAAATGGACTTTCTTTTTTAACTTCAGGAATTTTTATTTGTTTTTCTTTTTCTATTTGTTTTATTAAATCTAACGATTTAGCTTCATCAATTTTAATAACTATCTTAATATCAAATCCCGCATAATTTAAATCTTTTTCCAATTCTTTTTTAATACTATTAAATTTCATCTCTTCAGCTTTATTAGCTAAACTTACAACTAAATTATTACCATCTAATAAAATAACACTAGTTTTAAAAAGTTCTAATAAAGGAGCATTCTTAGAATATTTATCTAAAAAATAATTATAATATTCTTTTAACTCATCCATATTAAATTTTTTAACCGTAAATTTAAAATTAACAGAGCTTACAGTATTAAATCTATTTTTTAATTTAATAGAAAATTGATTATAAACATCAAGTGGAATAATTTCATTTAATGTTAAGCAAAAAAGATATTTATCCTTTGCTTTATTACAAATTATCTTATCAAGTGAACCACCATCAAAATAATTTATATCTTTAAATTCAATTTGCTTAAGTAAAATATCAAGTTTATCATTCATACTAACCACCTTCTTTAATTTTACCAAATTTATTTAAAAAAGTCTTTAAAATATCCATAAAACCATATGCTTTTATCACTAAATAAAAAGAGAGTCATTTTATTAAAACCCTCTAATTGTTTTGATACTCTATCTGTTCAAATTTTTTTACCTTTTGTTTTTTAGATAGTTCTTTATAAGCTAAAGAAAAATATACTATGCGATGTGGAATTGAAACATCTTTTACTAATACAAACACATTTGATCCTAGTTTTATTTTTTTATTATGTCCTACTTTTTGAGCATGTGCCATATCTTGTGGTGTGACATGACCAATAACATTATTTTCTAAACGGACCTCATTATCATAAGGAGTCATCTTAATAATCTGCCCTTTCATAACTTCACCAATACAGCTTTGCATATACTCAGCCATTTTTAATTCTAATGTTTCCACCTCAGCTTTATCAGCTTCTCTTTCCATAAATGAACAATGTGCACACACTGGAGGTAAAACAGCTTCATTACCTAATATTTTAGGAATATCTTCATATGTATAATATTGATTAATTAAATTATGAACTTCTAAATCCGGAAAACGTCTAATTGGTGATGTAAAATGAGTATAATTATTTAAACCAAGTCCATAATGTCCATCATTATGCGATGAATAAATAGCTTTACTCATACTCCTTAAAATAAAATTAGAAATAATTGAATAAGTCTCTTTATCTTTATATAACTTAATAAAATTATTTAAATCATTCGAATTATATCTTCCATTTTTAATCTTATTTATTAAAGAATCAGTATGAACCTTATCACACAAGCCTTCAGCTTTTAAAACATTTAAAGCTGAAATTAAATTATCATCATTAGGATTTCCATGAGTTCTATAAACAAAAGGAACAGATAAATAAGAATGATATTCAGCAACACAACTATTTGCCGCAATCATAAAATTTTCAATTAAACGTTCAGCAGTCCTTTGATTTCTAGCTTCAAATTCTAAAGGTTCTCCAGTTGGAGTAGTAATAACTTTAACCTCATCAGAATAAAAATCAACCTTACCTGCATACTTTCTATTTTCATTAAGTAAATAAGCAACCGTACGCATAATAAGTAAATCAGATAAAAAACTTTCATATCCTTTTGGAACAATATTATTTTCTAATATGTCATTTACATCATCATAATTCATTTTTTTCTTTGATCTAATTACACTATCATATATAAAATAATCTTTAATTTTACCAGTAGAATCAATAATAATATCAACACTTTTAGTTAATCTATCTTCATTTTCATTTAAAGAACAAATTCCATTTGAAAGCTGATGAGGAAGCATAGGAATAACACTATCAGCTAAATAAGCAGAAGTAGCTCTTTTTTTAGCTTCTTCATATAAAGCACTGCCTTCTTTTACATAATGTGAAACATCTGCAATGTGCACCCCCAAAACATAATCACCATCTTCATTTACATCAATACTAATAGCATCATCCATATCTTTAGTATCTTTTCCATCAATTGTAAATATTTTTTTATCCCTTAAATCTACTCTACCTTTAATTTCATCTTCAGATACACTATCTTTAATATTTTTTAATTCTTTAATAACTTCATTAGGAAAATCTTTAAAAAATCCATGAGAACCAGCTATAGTTTCAACATCAATATCAGGATCATCTTTATGACCAATACGATTAATATTTAAACCCTCAAACACCAATTTACCTTCAATTTGAGCAAGCATTTCTTTACCTAGTTTAACTAAAACTCTATCACCTATAACTAATCCTCTTAATTTTTCTTTTGGACATAAAACAGTGACATTTTCATTAATATCATATGGAATAAATTCACCTTTTCCAGCATATTCAAATACTGCACTTCCAGTATTCCTTTTAATAATTTTTTCTACTTTCGCATCTGCATAATGAGTTTTATTATTAGGATTAATATCCGTTAAAACAACAATATCTCCGTCTAAAGCACCATTTAAATTTTCATCATTAATTAAATATTTTATTTTTCTTTTTCCTTGCATAATAAATACAAACCCTTGCCCAGTTTTATTTATATGAATTTCTCCTTGAATTTTACCTAATTGTTTCGAATCAAATTTTTTATAATAACCATATTCATCACAGTATATTTTTCCTTCTTCTTCTAATTCATTTAAAACATTAATAAAAGAAGCTTCATTTACCTCACCTTTTATATGCGCACACTTACGCAACTGAGATTTAGTCAGCTTCTTAATACATACATTATCTATAATAAGTTTTTTTATATTCTCTTCATTATTTTCATTCACTTGAATTTTAGACATTTTAACCACCCTTACAACTTCATTATAAATGGTTTTTTTTCATTTAACAATACTTTATATTAAATTTTGAAAAATAAATACAAATCTATCTCTACCAGTTAAATCTTTTTCTACCTCTACCTTAGAATTAGGAAAATATTTATGACCCAAATTACTAACTGCCTCACCTTGATTAACGCCAATTTCAAAGGCAATTATAAATTTATCATTTAAATATAAATTAGCTTTTTCAAGTATTTTTTTATAAAAATAAAGTCCACAGTCATCCGCATATAAAGCAATATGTGGTTCATTATTTTTAACAATCTCATCTATTTTTTCATCCTTAGAAACATATGGTGGATTACTTATCAAAACATCAAATTTTCCTTTAATATTTTCAAATAAATCACTTGCAATAAATTTAACATCAGCATCATTTCTTAAAGCATTTAAAGAAGCTACTTCTAAAGCATTTTTAGAAATATCAGAACCTATCACATTACAATCTAAATTTTTCTTTAAAGTAATCCCAATAGCACCTGAACCGGTTGCTAAATCTAAAATATCTATTTTTTTATTAAAATATTTTTTACAATAATTTACTATTTTTTCTACCAAAAGTTCTGTTTCAAATCTTGGAATTAAAACATTTTCATTTACTAAAAGATTAACATTATAAAAATCAACATTTCCAACAATATATTGAACAGGAACTCCTTTTTTTAATTTATCAATTCCTTCTTCTAACTTATCTTTAGGTAAATATTTTTTTAAATAATCTAAATCAGTCATTATGCCTCTTTTAGTTTACGGTTTTGATCAGCAGTAAT
Organism: bacterium; assembly: GCA_963659735.1. Lineage (GTDB taxonomy): Bacteria > Bacillota_I > Bacilli_A > RF39 > UBA660 > Coprosoma. The sequence goes on along the minus strand of CAVKUP010000001.1, from coordinate 78,061 downwards.
TAAAGCATTAATTATATCTTCTAAATTACCTTCAACTACTCTATCTAAATTTTTAGTAGTATAACCAATACGATGATCAGTTACTCTATTTTGTGGATAATTATATGTTCTTATTTTTTCAGACCTATCACCAGTACCTATTTTACTTCTTCTTTCTGATCCTAACTCTTCTTCTTGCTGCCTTAATTTAGCTTCATATAATCTTGTTCTAAGCATCTGCATAGCTTTTTCTTTATTTTGAATTTGACTTCTTTCGTTTTGACAAGTAACTACAGTATTCGTTGGAAGGTGTGTTATTCTAACCGCACTATCAGTAGTATTTACACATTGACCACCCGCACCAGTACTTCTATATACATCAATTCTTAAATCAGCAGGATTAATTTCAATGTCAACCTCTTCAGCTTCAGGCATAACAAGTACAGTTGCAGTTGAAGTATGAACTCTACCTTGAGTTTCAGTAACAGGAACTCTTTGAACACGGTGAGCACCACTTTCATATTTCAACTTAGAATATACATTATCACCTTTAACCATAAATTCAACCAAAGGATATCCCCCCGCATCAGAATGTTCTTCAGATAAAACTTCTATCTTCCAGCCTTCTTTTTCAGCATATTTAGTGTACATTCTATATAAATCACCCGCAAATATATTAGCTTCATCACCACCAGCAGCGCCTCTTATTTCAACAATAACATTTTTTCCATCATTAGGATCTTTTGGAAGTAAAATTACCTCAATATCTTTTTCTAATTTAGCTTTAGCTTCTTCTAACCTTGCAACTTCTTCTTTCGCAAATTCACCTAATTCTGGATCTTTAACCATTGTCTTCGCATCTTTTAAATCATTTTCAATTCTTTTATAATCTTGATAAGCATCATAAGCATCTTTTAATAATGCTTTTTCTTTAGTAAGTTTTAAAGTCATTTTAATATCACTTAAAACTTCAGGCTTACTTAAAGTTGAAGAAAGTTCATTATATTTTTCTTCAATAGCTACTAATCTTTCAATCATTTTTATCACCTTTTTTCCATGGGTATTATACTATAATTTAAAGACATTTTCAACAAAGAAAAAATGAACTAATCTAGTTCATCTTCATCAACAATAGTTAAATCATCATCTTCAAACTCATCAGTTGCATCATCTAAATCTGTATCATCAATTGGTGAATCATCATCCATATCATGCATATCATCATCAGCCATATCATCTAACTCATCATCTAATTCTTCTTCTGTTTCACTTAAATCTTCTTCTGCATCATCTTCTAATGAAACTTTAACAGAATGATGATCGGCTAAATCCCAAGTTGCATCATCTAATAAAATAAATGTTTTATCAGTTGTTAAACTAGTATAAAAATCGCCAATTTTATTTTCATATTCTTTATCAGACATGCCTAACAATTCACATATTTTTTTAAATATTGTCGGTGTATTTAAACTTTTGCCTTCCTGTTTTATAATCATTTGCGCTAAATCTGTAAAAGAATAAAGTTCTAAATCATCTTTAGACATTTCACTTAATTTCATAAATAACCTCCCAATTTACTTCAATAATCTTAAAACATTGTATCATATTCTATTCAACTGTCAATAGAAAATTTCAAATAATATTCAAAGGTGTCAATATAATTTCCATTTATGCTTAATTTATATATAGCCTTTACACTATTTTTTTTAATTTCTATTTTTTCAGCTTCACTACATATATCAAACTCACCATAATTAGTTATATACTTTCCTTTTAAATTTATGCCTTCTTTTAAATTTAATTTTATAAAATAATCTGATGTGCGTTCAATAATTAATTTATCAGATAAAACTATTTTAGTCCTCGCATCATCTTTATATATAATTACATTGTCTTTTTTTATTCCCATTCCTTCAAATTTATGAACAGAATCACTACTTTTTAAAGTAGATGTAATTTTTATTTTACCCATTATACACTCCTTTCAAAGAATTATAACATAATTATTTAATTTATACTTATATTTTTTTTATTTTTTCTAATAATAATTTTAGAAAGTGTTGTGATCTTATGAAAAAGAAACTAATCATTATAATTAGTATTATTTTATTTTTTATATTATCTTTATCATCTATATACATATATGCGAAAATATGTCCCAAACTTCCTATAACTGGAGCAAATGGATATCATTTATATGACGAAAATAATAAATTATATACAAATGATAAAAATATAAAAATTAAAAATATTTCAAAAGATTTAATCAATGCGACAATTTCCGTAGAAGATAAAAATTTTTATAAACATCATGGCTTTGATTTTTTAAGAATTATTAAAGCAATGGGTATTAATATAAAAAGTAAAAAAAACGTGCAAGGAGCATCTACAATAACCCAGCAATATTCAAAAAATTTATTTTTAAATTTTAATAAAACATGGGAAAGAAAAATAAAAGAAGCTTGGATAACTATAAGATTAGAAACACATTATAGTAAAAATGAAATATTAGAAGGTTATTTAAATACTATAAATTATGGTGGCGTTTTTGGCATTGAAAATGCCTCAAAATATTATTTTAATAAATCCGCAAAAGATTTAAATTTATCTGAAGCAAGTATGCTTGCAGGAATACCTAAAAATCCTAGTAAATATTCACCTTTAATTAATGAAAAAAATGCGAAAAAAAGACAAAAAATTATTTTAAATTCAATGGTTAAAAATAAATATATAACCGAAAGTGAAGCTGATGAAGCATATAAAACAAACCTTGTTTATCAAAAAAACAAAGATAATAATAATTATAATATGATGATGTATTATCAAGATGCGGTTTTAGATGAATTAAAAACTATTAAAACAATTCCTTCTTCTTTTTTAGAAACCGGTGGCCTTAAGATATATACTAATTTAGACTTAAAAGCTCAAAAAATTTTAGAAGATAGCATTAATAACAATATTACTAATAATAATATACAAATATCAAGCATTATTATGAATCCACAAACTGGTAAAGTTTTAGCTTTAACTGGAGGTAAAGATTATAATAAAAGTCAGTACAATAGAGCTTTAAAAGCAAAAAGACAAATAGGATCAACAATTAAACCATTTTTATATTACTCTGCCTTAGAAAATGGTTTTACTCCATCAACAACTTTTACAAGTGAAAAAACAACTTTTAGTTTATCCAACGGAAAAACATATACACCTAAAAATTATAATGATGAATATGCGAATAAACCAATAAGTCTAGCTGCTGCAATAAGTTATTCGGATAACATTTATGCAGTTAAAACCCATCTTTTTTTAGGACAGTCAGCTTTACCTGATATTTTAAAAAGAGTTGGAATAGAAAAAAATTTTTCATCACTTCCTTCTTTAGCTTTAGGGGCAAGTGAAATAAAAATGATTGATATGATGACTGCATACAGTACTTTAGCTAATGAAGGATACAAAATAAAACCATATTTTATTAGTAAAGTAACTGATATGAAGGGTAATGTTTTATATGAATATAAGCAAGATAAAGAAAATGTTTTAAATAAAAATACAGTATATGTTTTAAATGAATTATTAACAACAACATATGCGAAAGAATTTAAAGATTATAATGTACCAACATGTTTAAGTATTGAACCTAAAATGAGTCATAAATATGCAATTAAAACCGGAACAACAAATACCGATAATTTAATATTTGGCTATAATAAAAATTTAGTTGTTGGCATGTGGAGTGGATATGATAATAATGAAAATGTTTCAAATGAAGATAGTTCTAATTTAAAAAATGCCTGGGTTGATATTATGGAAAAATATTTAGAAGGTAAAACAGATGAAGAAACATGGTATAAAACACCAAATAATGTTGTAGGAGTTGCGATAGATCCTATAAGTGGTAAAGCTGCATCAGATAATTCAAAAGCTAAAATTTTATATTATATTAAAGGAACAGAGCCAGTTCAAAATAAAACTTCATTAGACGATACTATTCCAACTATAAAAATAGAAAATTAAAAGAAGATGTTATCTTATTAAAGTAAGCCTTCTAACATCTTCTTCATTTTTATATATTTGATTTAAAAATAATCTATAATTATAAATATTCCATTCATCTAAAACTTCATTATTCGCATTCTTTGCCATTTGAATTGTAAACGTACGATATTTTTTTCTCTCAGGATAATAAGTTCTCGTGTTGTATATTGTTGGACTAGAAAAGTCATAACCTAAAAGTTCATTTGTTTGTTTATATAATTTAGTATGTTGTAATAATCTAGCTAATCTAGTATTTCCATCATCAAACAGTTGCATAGTAGCAAGCAGTCCATGTGCCATTACAGGATGAGTAAATATGTCTTTATTTAATTGTTCATCATTATAAAACTCTAAAAATTTTGAAGCAAGCATTTCAATGTCATCTACTCTTGGTGGAATATAATATATCTCACGATTTCCATCCACCATAGCTCCTACTATTTTATTATTTTCTTTTCTATAAAAATAATCATTACTAGAACCATTACTAGTTCCTTCCATTAAAAGTCCATGAGCGTGCTGTAAACCAATACTTGAAAGATTGTCATCTGCTTCACATAGAAAATCAATCGCATGAGGTAATATTCTATCTAAACGAGCATCCTGAACATCTAATAAAAACTCTTGCTCTTTTTCTAATTTTTGATTATCTTTTATATCATATTTTTTTATAACGTCTAAATATGCACCTAATAAATCTTCTGGTAAAGACCTAAGCAAATCTAAATATTCATTATATTCTTCTAAAAGCCATTTCTTTTGTTCGATAGCTTTTTGACTTGGTTTATAATCAAAAACCTTGTCAAACAAACGCTCATCAACTACAGGATATTTACCACTTTCAATACACTTTTCTATTTCTTTAATTCCATCTAAAGTACTCATTTGTTCCATATAAATCTCCCCTTCATTGAAAAGATATTATATATGTTTTTTTTTAAATGTCAAATTGACACTATTCATAATCAAATATTTCTAACTCATCACCAGTTTTTAACCCAAAGGCATTACCCTCATCACTATCTAAATGCAATTCTAAACTAGATGGTTGTAAAACCTTTAGGTAAACATTATCAAGTATCCCACCTTTCTCACCACCTACCTTAACCTTTACTTTAGTAACATTTTCTAAATGATACTTTTTAACTTCTTCTGGACTTATATGAATATGTCTATTAGCTAAAATACATCCTTCATCTAAGTGCACACACCCATTAGGTCCAATAAGTGTTATAGAACTCGATCCCTTTAAATCACCTGATGATCTAACAGGTGGGTTTAATTTTAAATAATAACTATCAGTTCTTGATATTTCAACTTGAGTATATTTTCTAATAGGGCCTAAAACTCTTACATGTTCAATTTTTCTCCCTTCATTTTCTATTGTTACAAATTTATCAGAAGCAAATTGCCCTGGCTGTCTTAAATCCTTTACATTATTTAATTTCTCTAAACCAAATAATTTTTCATAAACGTCATTTGATAAATGTACATGACGCATTGATACACCTAAAATTACTTTCATAACTACCTCCCTATTTATTATAACATTTTTTAACATATTTGTATTAAATTAGAATATCATTAAAATGAAAGGAATGATTAAATGAATAATTTTGTAAACCAACCGTTTCCTGGAAATCCAATTTATTCAGGAAATAATACAGTTCCTAATCAACAAATGCAAGTAAATTATAATGTTGAACAGTCTTACATTGAAAACATTTTAAGATTAAACAGAGGAAAACAAGTGGAAATATATGCATCATATCCCGATTCAGATCAGTGGCGTAATAAAGTATTTTCAGGAATAGTAGAACAATCAGGAAGAGATCATATAATTTTAAGTGATCCTAAAACTGGTAATTGGTATTTAATTTTATTAATATATGTTAATTTTATTAAATTTGATGAAAGAATAATTTCAGATCCTGAATTTTATCCAAACAATTGAATTTAAAATTTAGATTTGTTATAATACTTTTAAGGTGATGATATGATTACATTTATTATTTTAACATCAATTTTAATGGTTATTTGTATACTTTTAATTTGGGTAATAAATACCTATAATCAATTTCAAGTTTATATTATTAGAATAAATGAAGCTGAAGCAAATATAGATGCAGTACTAAGAAAAAGATTTGATTTACTCAATAAATCAATTGATATAATTAAAGAAAATACAAAAACGGAAAATGATGTTTTAGGTGAAATAGTTAAATTACGTTCAAGAAAATTAAGCAATTTTGATTTGGATAGAAAATTATATGATGGATTAAAAGAATTTGAAAAATATAAAGAAAAATATCCAAAATTAAAAAATAATGAAGCATTTATGAAAATAGATATAGCTATAAATGAATCAGAAGCTGAAATAGTTGCATTTAGAAAATATTACAATGACATAATTACCGATTATAATAAATTAGTAAAAGCAATCCCATCAAATATAATTGCAATAATATTTAAATTTAAAGATAAATTTTATTTTGATGGTAAAAATATGAATGACGACATCGTTAATGACTTTAAACTATAAAAAGTTCCATTTGGAACTTTTATTTTGCTCTTTTATGATGTATTATAACAAATAAAATAATAAATATAGAAGTAATGCCACATCCATAGATAATATAATCTTCTTTTATTTTTGTAGCTTTTTTAGTTTTTTTTGTTTCTTTCTTTTCACTTTTTATAACATATTCACCATTTTTAGTATATAAATAATTTTCTCTAGCATATCTAGCAACATAATCTTTATCTTGCAATTTTGTAATTTCTGTTTTTAAAGAACTCGCATTTGTTTTAAGTTCATTGAGATTTTCAGTTAAAGTTTTTTCTTCTATTTTTAATTTATATAAATCATTCATTGTAGTAACAAACGTAAATACAAAATAAACAATGACAAAAACAGCTAACGTACCAAATAAAGCTAATCTTCTTTTTGCCTTTTTAGGAACTTTTTTCTTAGCCATTTTTATCACCTACTTTCTATGAAAATTATAGCATTTTTAAAATATACATGCAATTAAATAGTCATTTCTAGGCATTCTTTTTACACTTATTTCCAATATAAAAACCAAGTATAATCATAAATAATTCATAAGGATGAAATATAGCATTATTTATTTTATAAAGTCCAATAAAATATAACAATGTACTTAAAAGAATAATTAAAAGTGTACCAACTATTTTAATAAACTGGTTTTCAGAAAGAATTATTTTTAAATTTATATTTAAAAAAAAACAAAATAAAACACCAAAAATAAAAGAAAAAGTTAGAGAAAGAATTTGAGTATTAAGTTCCATTATTTAAACAATTTTCCCCATAAACTATTTTCTTTTTCTTTAATACCATCCTCTTGATAAATTAAACTATCAACTTTACCTTTAATAGAAACATTTCCTTGATAAGTATCCAATTTTATAATTTCTAAACCTTCTCCTTTTAAAATTAAACTGCCCATACTAGTTACCATAAAAAATTCATTTTCATCAAAGTTATCTATTTTTTTAACCCCTGTTATAATAATATTTTTTCGTTCATTAATAGTTATACTATGATTTAAAGAAGTAATAACACTATCAATTTTATCCACCTCTATCCCTCCTAAAAAATTATATGATTTTACAGTATAAAAATGAACCTAATTTTCAGGTTCATCTGTTTTATTATATTCATTTAATATAGCATCTTCGAATAACTTACGACACTCTTTTGTAATTGGATGAGCATCATCATGATATTCACCAGATTTGTCTTTACGGCTTGGCATAGCAATAAATAATCCATCATCTTTTTCAATAATTCTAATGCCATGAACTGCGAAGCAATTATCTAATACTACAGAAGCAATACCACGCATACGGTTTTCATTGCCAAATTTATGGACACTTACTGATGTAATTTCCATTTAATCTCTCCCTTCTAGCATGATTTCAACTTAAGTATACAATATTTAAAAATAAAAATCAATCACATTCATATATTTTAATCGTTTTTGTAATAATATCAACATAAGAAAATGATTTTATAATATCTGTATTTATTAATTTGATTAAGAAAACAAAATTATATATTTTAATAATTCTTGCTTCATAAACTTCATATTTATTACGACCTAAATTATATTTTATTTTTACTACCTTTCCTAAATATGGAGTTAAAAATTTTTTTATATAATTTACATCATTAACCACCTTAGCGGGGATAACCAACATACATTGTCCCCTTCGTTATAATTCCACCAATACCATCTTTTCCATATTTAGTTTTATCTAAAACATCTTTTAAATCAATATCTTTATTAATATCTGATAAACTCATTTTACCTGCAATAATTGCAGGATCTAAAGCATGAATATTTATTCTTTTAGGGCTTGATGCAAAATTAGCACCAGCTCTTATTAATTCTTCATAATAAGAACCACATCCCCCAGAAATTATAATTAATTTTTCATGACTATTTTCATATTCTCTAGCTTTTTTTATTGCCTTAACAAAATATTTGCTATTTTTATATGCATTAATATTATAAATATTACCTCTTTTTTTATAATAAGCATCATGGCCCGTAATTACTAATATATTTGGTTTATATTGTTTTAGCAACTGAATAATATCTTTTTCCATATCCTTCTCTTCTTCATTAATTCCCATAGCCCATATATTAATATCTTTATAATAATCTAAACACCTTTTTAAATATTCACTATCACTATCAATATGAAGCACTTTACCTGGTAGGTAAAAAAAATCATTTCTATCAAGTTCACCTATATCATATACTCTTTTTAAAAAAGGACTTTCTTCTTCGATATCATCACCATTATATTTTTTTAAATCACTAATAAGACTATCAACTAATAGTCTTACATTAATTCCTTTTAATTCGCATTTATTATCATATATTTTTACTATTTTAAAAGTAATATCATTATTATGTGAAGTGCGGGTTACTAAATCACCTACTTTAAATTCCATAATATCACCCAAATAAGTATATTATATCAATTTAAAAATATGATTTTTTAATAAAAAAAACATTTAAATTTTTAAATGTTTTCTAACAGCTCTCCAAGAACCAAACATACCTACTGCAATTCCAATAGCAAGTAAAATTAATGATGTTGTATAAACAAATGGTACTGGTTTAATTAATTTAATAAATGGTGAAAATAACTGACCATTAAAATTATTATATAAAGCAGTATATCCATAAACAGTGGTTAAAATAGGAATTATAGATCCTAAAGCTCCCAAAAGCAAACCTTCAATAATAAATGGAATTCTAATATTTAAATTTGAAGCCCCAATTAATCTCATAATCCCAATCTCTCTTTGACGTGAATTAATAGTAATTTTAATTGTATTTGAAATTAAAAATGCCGTAACTAATACTAAAGCAACAACTGCTCCAATACAAATTTTATGTACAAATGTAAATACAGATACTAATTGTTCTACCATACCTTCACCATATTTAACCAAAGTTATACCATCTATTTTTTTTATTTTATTAGCAGTTTTTTTAATTTTATTTATATCTTTAACTTTTATTTGAAAAGTATTTTGAATTGGATTTTCATCATCATTCCAATTTTTCATAATGCTGTCAAAAGTTTCGGATGAATCTCTCATTTCTCTAGTAATACTTTGTTTAGAACGAAATTTATAAGTATCAATATTATCAATCTTAGAAATTTCATCTTTAATATCATCTATTTTACTATCATCCATGTCATTATTAATGAAAGCAACTATTGTTACATCTTTTTCAACAAGTATTGTAAAATTATTTACATTATCAGATAAAACAATTGATACCGCAACAACAATAAGAGTAATAGTTATACAAGATATAGATGCGAATGATAAAGAAAAGTTTCTAAAAACGCCCTTAAAAGCATCACGAAAATTTCTTCCAATAATTCTAAATGTTTTCATTACTATATGTACCCCTCTCATAATCTTTTAAAACTCTACCTGAATCTAATACTACTACTCTCTTATTCATTTTTTTAACAACATTGATATCATGAGTAACCATAATTATAGTTGTCCCTAATTTATTAATTTCATCTAAAACACTCATAATTTCCATACCTGTAGTAGGATCCAAATTACCTGTTGGTTCATCACAAATCAAAAGTTTAGGCCCATTTACTATAGCTCTAGCAATTGCAACCCTTTGTTGTTCACCACCAGAAAGTTGTGATGGATAACTTTTTATTTTACTTTTAAGACCAACTAATTCCAAAACTTTAATTACTTTATTATGTATCTCATCTTTAGGTAAACCAAATATTTCTAAAGCAAAAGCTACATTTTCATAAACAGTTGATTTTGGAAGTAATTTATAATCTTGAAATACAACTCCAATTTTTCTTCTAATTTTATAAACTTTACCATTACGTAATTTACCCACATCAATACCACCTACTATTATTTGACCTGAAGTTGGTTTTTCTTCACGATAAAGCATTTTAATTAAAGTAGATTTACCACATCCAGTAGATCCTATTATAAAAACAAAGTCACCTTTTTCAATAGTTAAATTTAAATTTTGAATTGCGGTAACACCAGTTTTATATGTTTTTTTTACATTAGTCATTCTTATTAAATCCACAATACCACTTCCTATCCTTTATGTCCCCTAATTTCATATGTATCCATTATAATTATAAATGCATCTGGGTCAAGTCTATTAATTCCTTCAGTTGCAATAAAATATTCCCTTGTAGGTATAGCACATAATAATACAGTGTTTTTTTTATTTGTATACCCACCTTTAGCCGTTATTTCAGTAACACCATGATGAAGATTCATAATAAATTCTTTTATTGCCTCTTCCTCCGTTGTAATTATTTCTAAAGTCTTATATTCTGAAATACCAAGTATAACTCTATCACTTACTAGTCCCGAAATATACAATGTCATAATAGAATAAATAAATGATTGCCAGCCATAAACAAAACCACCCGCAAACATAATAAGTCCTTCTGAATACAAATTAGCTTTACTAAATTGCATCTTACCATACCTAGATAAAATTTGTTTTAAAACATCAGTACCACCAGTTGTAAAATTATTCTTAAATACCAAACCAGTTCCAATTCCAGATACTAAAGCACCACATAAAGCCAAAACAACAGGCTCTGTCGATCCTAAATTAATATAATTTGGTAAAAAATCAGTTAATTTAATAAATAACGGATAACAAACAGACCCAAGTACCGTTGATTTTGTTACATCTAAACCTAAAAAAACTAAACTAGCAATAAGTAACAATGCATTACCAATCAAAATCAATAAAGATGGATCGATATTATACAACTTTTCAGTCATAATAGATATACCACTCAAACCAAATATCAAATGATTAGGCTTAATAAACAAATTAAAAGATACCGCAGAAAGTAATACACCAACAAAAAACATAAAATAACGTTCTACCTTTTTTCCATTAATAATTTCATTAAGTAAAATGTTATTATCCACTTTAGTTTTTTTATTAAATATCATTTTGCATTCCTCCTTAAATTATAACTAATAAATTTTTCTATATTTCCATCTAAAACCTTACTTACATTAACATCCTCACATCCTGTGCGATGATCTTTAACTAATGTATATGGGCACATAATATAACTTCTAATCTGAGAACCAAAATTAATATCATCTTGCTTACCTTTTAATTTTTCTAATTCTTTCTTTTTATTTTCATTCTCTATTTCATATAGTTTACTTTTAAGTATCTGCATAGCCTTAGCTTTATTTTGTACTTGACTTCTTTCATTTTGACAAGTAACTACTATACCAGTTGGAAGATGAGTTATTCTAACCGCACTATCAGTTGTATTTACAGACTGACCACCCGCACCAGAACTATGATAAACATCAATTTTTAAATCTTTTTCATTTATTTCAATATTAACATTATCATCAATAACTGGTGTGACTGAAACAGAAGCAAATGAAGTATGCCTTCTAGCTCCAGAATCAAATGGTGATATTCTAACTAACCTATGAATACCTTTTTCATTTTTTAAATAACCATAAGCATTTAATCCTTTAACAATTAAAGTTGTACTTTTAATACCTGCTTCTAACCCATTTTGAGTATCAACAACTTCAATTTTAAAATTATGTCTTTCACAATATCTAAAATACATTCTATAAAGCATATTAGCCCAATCACAAGCTTCCGTACCACCCGCACCAGAATGAATTTCTAAAACAGCATCATTTTTATCATATTCATCATTTAACAAAATAACATTTTCAATTGTTTCAACCTTTTCTTCAAGCAAATTACATTCTTCTTCAAGAAAACTAATACTACTAATATCATTTTGTTCTAAAGACCTAGCCATTTCTAAATAATCAGAAACATCACTTAGTAATTTATAAGTGCTATCTAAATTATTTTTTTCAGAATTTAATTTTTTAATTACCTCTTCACTGTGTTTTTTATCATTCCAAAAATTAACATCCTGCATCTCATCTTCTAAATCTTTAATTAATTTTTTTTTATTATCAGGGTCAAAGAGACCTCCATAAATCATTTAATTTTTTCTTATATTTTTCAAAATTAATAATCAATTCTTTTAACTCCATAACCACTTTCATATAATTAATCTTATAGAAATATTAATTAATTTCTATTATTGATTAATCCCTTTCTATTTATATTTTTTGATTTATTATATAACCTTATAGTTACACTCCTATCATAAATAATTATACCAAAATATTAATAAATTTTAAACTCAAAATGTCAAACAAAAAAGCTGCTTATAAAACAGCTTTATTCATTACTAGTATCAACACCATTAATAAATTTCCTGCTACAACTCCAAATATCACTAATAGTTTGACCATCTTCGTTAGATTTATCTTCAACCCCAGAAACTAAATTAACAGCAAGTTGAACAACAAATACTATTAAAAATACAACTAAAGCAGAAATAAGACGAGATACAAATGCCTTTTGGTATTTTTTTATATCCTCTTCTTTTTTTGCAACAACTGATTTCGTAAAATCAAGCATTCCCCATATAACAAGTAGTATAGGTACAACAATTTTAATGCCCTTTATAATTGTTGCAACTGCATTAAACAAAGTATTTGGAACTAATATTCCTTCACATAATGTAGAGTTTGCAACATCCAATAAACTTATTAAATTCATAGCAGTTCCTACTTTCCTATATTATTTACCATTTATTAATTCACTTGCACAATCCCATGCAGTTGACGCTTCATTACTAGTTCCACCAATACTAGCAGCTAAATTGATAACAAGTTGAACAATAGTAACTACTAGGAATACTACAACAGCAGCAATTAACCTTTTGACAAAGATTTTTTGTCCAGCTTTAATATCATCTTCTTTTTGTCCAATAATAGCTTTAGCAAAATCAAGCATTCCCCATATAATTAATAAAATTGGAACAGCAACTTGAATAGCTCTAACAACTAAATGAACAATGTTACCAATTCCATCAGGAATTCCTCCAGTAATTACACTATCACAGTACGCTAATGTATTAAATAAATTCATAATTTTTCCTCCTCTTAACTTATATAATAAATATACAATTATTTGTTTTGTTTGTCAATAAAACAAAATAAAAAAGTGTAAAGAGGTTATTTAAATAAACCCATAATACCCTTTTTATCTCCAACACTATCAACATTACCCTGTTTATAAAACCCAAGCTTTACTAAAAAATTATTTAATGCTTTATTTTCATCACTTTGGTCATTTAAAGGTGGCATTTTATAAAAAACATCGAGACCAAGTTCCATTTCAAAATCAGACACATCTTTTTCATCCAACATGCACTGATTTAAAACTATTTTTTTATTTTTACATTTTTCAAACGCTTTAGAATCACGAGCTAATAATTTATTTAATTTTATTTTTGATGGCTCTATTAGATAAATATTTTCGGTAGCCAATCCTTCAGCCGCTGTACTTTTATTAGCATCAATTAATATAACATCCATTCCATTGTATTTTGAAATGGTGTTACCTAATTCATTATTTGAAACACTAAACATTTTATCTTCATCATAATACATAAAGTCATGTTTATCTACCTCAATAGCAACAACATTATAATTTTTAGCAAGCTGTTTTTTTGCAATATATGTAAGAGTCGTTGCCCCTGCTCCCGAAGTTACATCTTTAAATGATATAATAGATGTCTTTCTAATTTCAGTGTATGTAACATTCGTTGCAGGTTGTGAATAAGTTGTTTCGTGTGTCGTATCCAATTGATGATATTGTGCGACGTCACGGTAACTATTAGGGTGTTCATATAGCCATTTAACGCCCTCAACATTCATTGTAAAATTATAAATTCTCATAGATATTAAGTCTGACAAATATTCAGGATTAGATGTTTCAGCAGAACCATCTAAAAGTAAAATTAATTTATCCATATCTAAGGATAAAGAAAGTTCTTGTAATGTTTTAATATTTTTATAATTCTTTAAAGCTGTAATATCTAAAATCATCTTATTAAAATAAAATGATTGAAATGTTTTGACAATTTCTTCTACAGTAAATTCACCATCTAATTTTTTTATAATATCAATATCTAAATTGACAAGTGCATCACGATATTTATTTACAATTATTACATTCATTTAATTCGCCTCCTAACTATGGACTTCATTAAATATCATTGTTTCCCCTTTAATAGGAATCTTTAAAAAATCTCCAACAATTGGAACATCAAAATACATATAAGCAATTACTTTATAATATTTACCACATTTTGATTTATCAGAATTTTGTTCACATGTATTGAATTCATATACACAGTATTGATAATTGCTATTTTTGTTAACTAAAACTCCAGCAGAACCACCATTTCCACTAACTTTACTGTCACATAAAGCTGCATTTGACTGATTAGTAGTATTTACTCTATATCCAATATTTTTTAACCATTGTTCTACTCTTACTTCGGTAGAATTTTTTCCTGTTACTACATATTCTTGATCTTTTTCAATTTCTTCAACAATCTTATTTTTTACTTTAAAAGCCTTAGAATAAGAAAGCGAACCAACAAAGAATGCTAGTAAAATAATTACAAATATAATTACAAGATTAAATACCCCAGCATTAGCAATCGCTTCTTTCATATCTTATCCCCCTGACTTTGATGATCTGAGAAATTATATATTCTCTCTCCTTTAGTATAAACAGGAACTTTAAATTTACCAGCAATAGGCAAATCAACATATATATAACTTGTAATACTATAATTATAATATATTGGTTCCTCATCACCATTGATTATATTTTCTTCCTTTAGTCCTCTATCATCTTTGTGATAATAAACACAATATAAATATTTTGAAGTCGTTGACATAATTAAAGTGCCACCGTTTTTACTTTTTGCACACTCTTTTTGACCAGTTTCTTCATATGAATATCCAACAGATGACAAATACTGTTCCATTTCATTTTTTGAAGATTTATTATACCCTTCAAATTTATCTATAGAATAAAGTAATCTTTCATTAACTTTAAATGCTTTATAATAACTTATAGTAGCTGAAAGTAAACCAATAACAATTATTACAAATAGTATGATTATATTATATAAAAATGTACTTCCTATACTTTCACGCATTTACCTCACCCCATTTATACTAAGAAAAACTTGCTTTTAAGCAAGCATATTATTTAGCATTTTTAGTAGAATTATTAACACAAGTATTATAATCTTGTGCACTGTAGGAACTACTTCCTGCTTGGCAAGAGCCACCTTTCCAAACACCTCCAGCATCTGTACAACAAGCTTTTTTTGCTGTAGAGCTCATTAAATTAGAAACAAGTGGAGTAACCACTGCAACAACAACACCAATTAAAATAATAGCAACAACTGTTAAGTTTGCTTCACCAGCAGCTTCCTTCATATATTAACACCTCCTTATCTTCATTATTAACTAAATTATAACACATATAAATTAAACTTTCTATATATTTTCCTTACTTTACACTAAAAGTTCATCATCATCATCATAGCTAAAAGTAAGAATCCTAAGATACCTCCACCAGTACCAAATAGCATAATCATTGTTTTATTTTCCATTTTTTCTAAACGTTCTTTATACTTTTGTTCACGTGCCTTATTTTGTAAAGTTGAAATGGTTCTTGAAAACATTAATAACTGTTCTTGTTTGTTTTCTTGACTACCTAAACCCAATCTATAAAGAAGCCTCATCATTCTCATAGAATCTCTAACTGGATATTCATGAGCAAAGTCCATATACGGTTGAACAGAAGCATCACCAGCATCAATTTTAGCAACCAATTTTCTTAAACCAGATTTAAAAATTTCAGGTGCTGTTTCTATTGATCTGGAAAGTGCGACTGGAACTGTGTAGTGCTGAACTAAAATTTCTAGTCCCTTTAAATAGTAAGGTAACATTAAATTAATTTTATGTAAATTTTGCTTATAATAACTATTCAATTGCATATATGATAACTTAAACATTCCAAAACCCAGTAGTAATGAAAGTAATATATAAGCAAAAGTTAATTTAGACATAAATATAAATAAACAAAAAATTATAGTAACAATTCCATTACGTACTCTAAGCCCATACATTTTATTAACATCAACGTCGCCACCATATCTTACTTTAAGTAGAAAATCATAGTCATCTTCCATTAAAGTTCTAAAGTAAGGCTCTGTTTCTCTTATGAATTTGTTTGAGCTAAAATGATTATTATATTCAAGTAAAAATATAAGAATAATTGCAATTATTATAAATGTTAATCCTATACTCATTATTCCGCCCCCACATCTTCATTATAATATTTTTCACCTGATAAAATGAAATACGTATTAAGCCATATAATACCGTGTAAAAGTAATTTTACCCACCAGCTTTCTAACATTTCATTATATGTTTCTAAGCCTAACATAAATTGAACAAGCATAACCATTAAGTATAAAATAATACCAAATTGTAAGAATTTTTTATGGAAAGCTGCTCTATCAATTCTATCTCTATAAACTCCTTCTACAAGCATATCAATATCTTGACTCATGTTTTCTAAAGATTCACCTGCATCTCTTGAACCTTCATTAGTAATTTGTAAGAATAATTGATGCATATTTCTTACAATATAATAATCATATTTACTATTCATATAATTTAAAGATTGATCAATAGTACCATTTTCATAAGCCATGTCAATCATCATTTTAACATCTGCTTTAACCGGATCTTCTAAAACATCTGAGGCATATACACCTTCCAATGCTTTAACAAAAGACTGAGTAGTAGCAAATTCCATAATTGTATTAGTTGTATATACTTGAATTTGTTCAAATATAAATTCACTATATAATCTTTTACATCTTAAATAAGTTAAATAAGGAATAATAGATACAGCAATTACAGCATATACTAAAGAAATAACAATATTATAAAAATATAAATATGTAACAACTGCTGCTCCTACTGCAAATACAATTATTTGAATTGTATACTGTCTGGGAGTATATTCTTGACCTAATTCCTTAACTTTTTCCCTAACCACTTTAAATGAATAAGGAGCGTACTTATCGTAAATTACACCAACTTGTTTATTAAGAAACTTGTAAACATTATTAGAATTACTATTATTTCGATATAGTACAATAAATATAGCTATTATTAAAACTATTAAAAATATTAAAAATGTCATATTGCTCCTCCTATTCAAATAAATTTTCTGTATTATTTATACTTGAAGTATCATGTACAAAATTATTCACAGAATTGTTTGCATTTTCATTCATAGAAATATCATGTATATGATTTTCTACAGGAATGTTTGAACTAAAACTATTATCAATGTTTATGGAATCATTTGATTGACTGTTCACAGAAACATTTGACATAACATTATCTGCAGAACTATTTAAACTAACTTCATTTTGAAAAATACTTGATGTATTTTCTGTAGAAATATTTGAATTAATTTCATTTATTTGCACAGCATTTGTAGAAGTTTTTAAATAAGTATCAATTGAATTATTTTCATTACCTTCAAATGTTTTATCAATATTTTCAGAATTACCTTCAATACTATTTTTCATTGAATCATTAGTAACATACGTATCACCAGCCATATTTTGTAATTCTTTAGGTAAGAATACTCCCTGAACTTCTAGGTAATCTATTAAATATGGGCTTGGATTATTTCTAATAACTTTACCGTCAGCACCTTTTCTATAAATGATATTATGTTTTGCTTCATTAGTATCACTTGTTACATAAAATTCTGTAACTTCAGCAATTTCCCTTTTAAAACGTTTAGTAGCTTTATCTTGATAACCTCTAACATATATTCCAATTTGAACATATCTACAAATAGAACTCATAAATTGATCTAAATCTTGATTTGTTTCTAATAAACTGTACATACGGTTTGGAATGGAAACAGCCTTATCAGCATGTATTGTTGATAAAATATAGTGACCAGATGATATAGAGTTACGAACAGCTAATACAGCTTCAGCACTACGAACCTCTGATAGTAAAATCCATTTAGGATTTTGTCTCATACATGCTTCCAAAATATCAGTATAAGATGCGATGTTATTAGTTTTAAGTGAAACTACATCACGATGTGGAAAAATTTTATCCAAATGTAATTCCAATGTATCTTCAATTGTAATAATTTTTTCATTTTCAGCTATCTTACTAGCCAAATATTTTACAAGTTCCGTTTTACCAGAACCTGTTTCACCACATACAATAATATTACAGTGGCCTAAAACACATTGTTCTAAAAAATCAATTATATCTAATTCAACATATCTGTCAGCAACTATTTTTTCTTTTTGCAAACGTATTTTAGCTGGTGTTTTACGTAAAACACAAGCTATCCCATTTGATGAAACTGATTCATGGATAAAAGCTAAACGTAACTCTGCACTTTCAGCATCCAGAAATGGATGCGCCATGTTAAAAGTTTTTCCCATAACATTTGAACATTGAAACGCTAGCTTTTCCATAAATGCATTATTAATTGCTGGATTTTCTATTCTAAATATTCCTTTAGATAAGGTTTTTAAATGTATTTGTCCACCATTATCATAAGAAATATCAGTTATATCATCATCTTCCAAATAAGGTTTTAGTGCCCCAAAATCTATTTGGTCAAAAACATTATTCATAACTATTGTCCTGTTGTAGTAGTTGAATTAGTAAGTGGAATATTAGTTGTTAAAACATGAGTTGTACCATCTTTCTCTGTTACTGTAGCAATTAATGTACCATTAGTTGTATAAATTAAATCTTGAGTTGTTTTAGTTACTTTAACTGTTTTACCATTATCTTTTATATATGAACATGTATATGTTTTATTACATCCACTAGGGAATGTGATTGTTACAGTATTTGGAGTTCCTCCTGTTTCTTTTACTGTAGGTAATAATTCATCCGTTGTATTTGTACTTTCAGTTTCAGCTAAGCTAATTGAATGAGCCTCAATATAATCTACTAATTCTTGTGTAGATGCTTCAGTTGTTCCCGTTGTATCAACTTTACTTCCGTGTGGTACTGGATACAATTCTACACCTAAACTATCCATGTATGATGCTTTTTTTAGTAAAGTATAAAGTTTACTTTTTAATCCAAATATAAGCATTGCTGGTGTTCTTTCTTCACTTGTGTTTTCAAATACTGCCTTACCTGAAGAATCTTTTACAGCAAGTACTTCTACATTTTCTATTAATTTACCAAGCATAATTTTTTCATCTGTTCCATCTCCAACTTTCATGTAGATGTCAATTTTATTTCCAGGGAAAATTGAATTTCCATAAGTGCTTTCCATATCAACTGGGAAATTATAAACTACTTCTCCAGATTTAACTTTAGTAAATGCCGCATCTGGAAGTTCATCTTTACTAATTACCGTATCAGTATAAAACATACTTCCCTCAGGTATTACTGAATTAACATTGGAATATTTTCCTACAATTTGTGCTTTAGATCTAATAACATTATCACTTAACGATACATTTGGCATATCAATAAGCTTAACCATGTCATCAGTAATTTCAGTTCTTGGCTGAATAGTTTGAGTAGCCACAGGGATCTCAACTGGTTCAACAGCTTTGTTGATTTGAGTACTATAGCCTACATAAAGTAAAATTAGTATTATTACTACCCCAATAATAGTAACTACATTTTTATTTTTTAAAAATCTTTTAAATGTCATTGCTAAATTATCCATTTTATCTCCTCTTTTCTTCTTTAATATGGTGTTTCTAAAATAGCATCAATACTATTTTTTAAATTAAATGTAACTTCAGTGCTACCATTAACACCAACAACTCCACTGGTAACGCTTAAACTAACCTTAGGCGGTTGTTCATTTACATCGTAAAATTTTATTTCATATTGTCTTGATTTACTTGCACTTTCTGCATATCTTCTAACGAAGTTTTCTACAAACTTTTCTCTGTTTATTCTTACTGTTCCATTAGTTCTATATGCAGAATAATCAAATGCATCCCACATTGCAGCTTCTGTAACTTCTTTTAAAAGTTGTGAGTTGTGTTCATCAGTATTAGTTAAGTTTTGAAATAAAACTATGAAAAATATTGACGTAATACCTAGAAACACAACAAATATACCCCAAAATGACTCTTTCATGTTTTACCTCCTAACTATTACAACTGTTAAATTGACTTGCAGTACTTTTATTTGCACATTTCCCTGTTGTAGATACTACCTCTTTTAAGAATGTACTGATACAAGCTTTACCATTATTTTTACATTTTAAAGTGAAATCATCATATTTATTTTTTTTGTTATAGTTCCTTACATTACTAATAGTTTTAGAATCTAAAGTTACTTGATACAAAACATGGTTGTCACTATGTATTGTTTTACCTTCATTTAAAATGTAAGTTTTAGAAACATTGTTATTCCATTTACAATTTATCTTTTGCGTTTTAATGTCATATGAACACCAGTTACTTCCGGTTGCTCTATTTGTTGAACTTTGACCTGGAAATGGCTGTATTAAATCAATTGTTCTATAAATAACTCTTTTGCCACCTATAGGGCAGACAATCATACCATTCTTTCTTGGCATAGGAGCACATTCTCCAGATGGACAGCATCCATATTCGCAAGAGCTTGGACATGGACAAAGTTTATTATATTCATCTTTACTTACTTTTTCACCATTAGGTCCATAATAATCAGTTGAATCAGTTTTATGATTATAAACTATTTTACACGTTCCACCGCCATCAGTTCCGCCATCATCAGAATCACATTTACCACTGTTATAATCAGTTTCAGATATTTCTTTACCAGCACTGTTATAAAACTTTCCTGTACTCTTGTCATAACGGCATTTGTTAGGACTACTAACTATACAAGAATATCCACTAGTTGATTGATTTGAATCAATTTGTTTATTAATAGTATAACAATTTGAATCAGTATCACCTATTTTGTTTGTCTGCCTTTTTTTAGCACATTCATTAAATCCACTTGTCCCATAACCATACATTTTCGCACAAGCACTTTGAGTTAAATCGCTTTTTTCTTCATCAGTCATTGTTTGATTATTAGAATACTTTTTATAAATATTATTAAATTCATTGTTCTTAGATTTAAAATAATTATTAGCACCATTACCTGCTTCATAAGCAGCTTTTATATATGTATATGGATCTTCATTATGAGATGGTAATTCATAAGACAATTTAACATCTCCAGCATAAGAACTATAATTATTAAATGAAACGGGTAAATTAGAAATTCCTATATCCTCATATTCACCACTATCTTTTTGGTCATTTGTTATTTGTTTAACAGATAGGCCATCTTTTTTTCTTACATATCTATAAAAGTCAGTAGGTAAAGTGTATGTTTTTGTAATAGACATTGTAAGTGTATCACCATTAATAGTTGACGTGACCTTAGAGTCACTATTAGCTTTTAGTTCTTGTTTTTGGCTCATTGTATACTTACTACCATTATAATTTTCTATGTATTTAAAATAAACTTTTCCAGTATTTTTGAAACTGCCTTCAGATGCATTTTTGAATTTTTCTAAGTTACCACCTTTACAAATTCTCGTTTTTGTAACTGAAATTGGTTTAAAATTAGGGATTGCAGAGTATTTTTTTTCATCTTCATCAGATGCATTTAACAAAAAATATCTACCAGTTGCGACTTGAATCGTATTATTAGCATTTGGAAACTTAACTGTATATTCTTCTCTACAGTATGTATCTGGAAAACCATTTTCCTTTTTGTAAAAATATTTTTGTACATTCTTTGCATAATCTTCACTACTACCTTCTAAATATCCTTTACTATTTTTTATGGCTGTCCAATTAGTCGTATCTTGAATAAAATAAGATTTATTATCAGAAATTTTACTATTACAATTAACACATGCCGCATCAATTGAATAATCGCTAGCGAAGGCATCAGTCGCAAACCACAAAATATTATAGCCTAAGCCGTTATTTTCATCAGCAAATGTACTTCTCAAATTTCTAATTGCCACTCCCCATCTTCTCATACAAGCACTGTCACCAGCACTACAATTATAATTTGTACCTTTAAGTGTATTTACATCGTTATTGTTTGCTTTACTAATACCAATATCATCTTTTGTTGTCCATAGTTCAGTACTACCAACATGAACTACAGATGACATTTCAACTTGATAATTAGCCGTTGCCCAACCGATACTATTTTTTAAATTTTTCATAAGTGCGGAATCTGCATTTGCAGCTTCTTTTCTTGGTGCCGACAAAGCAGCATCTCCCTTAGTGCCATAACCTGCGTCAAAAGTAGCAGCCTCATCACAAGTATCATAAAGTTGTATTTTTTGAATAAGTATTCTGTAACCATAAGAATCAAAGTTGCCGGGGTTAGTATCCTGAGGACGTTGTAAATCTTTTGCAGAAACGCCAAAACCATCAGTACTTGTTATATAATTTTTTATTAGATTATATTCTGTTAACTTATTATTGTTAAAAAGCCTATCAATTGTATCGCCCTTTGAAAGTTTGCGAGCCAAACCAAAAAGCGTATTATCCCCACCAGATGTTTTATATATTACATTACCACTACCATAAACCGATTTAAGGGCTGCAACATATCTATCAATAGATGGTCCAACTCTAGTATAATAATAGCCTCGAGTAGCCCATGAATAATCATCATATGTAACTACAGTTTTTAAAATTTCACGTTTGCCATTTTTAGTTTTATAAACTAGATCAAACTTATATGCAGAAAATGTTTTATATCCAGCTCCCGTGTTAGCGAAATTAATAGGGGGATCAAAATTACTAAAATATCCACAAGCAGCTTGGCCACCATAACCAGTATTTGATTGACCTCCACTCTCACCAGTACCCCCACTTTCTACAGCAAACACAAGCACAGGAAAAATAGATAAGCTTATAATTATAAAAGCAAATATTTTTTTTAATTTTTTCATAATATCCCTCACATCTTTTTCTTGTTAAATATATAATAAATGATTGTACAAACAATAACTATTCCAAAAAACGCAAGCATAAATTTATTATTATTAAAATAATCAATTAAAATTTGAAATGTGTCATTTTTACTATCACTCTTTTTTTCTGATTTTTTTTTATATAAATTAAATTGATTTAATAATTCATCATAACTAATAGAATAACTTCCCCATCTTTGACAATATTTGAAATTTGGATTAGTTTTACATAAATTAGTATCCGCAAATGAATTAACGGTAGGTATAGTAATATATTTTGTAAGTAAGTATTCACCTTTACAAGAAGAATCATTAGAATAAATGTCATATTTAACAGAGTTACCATAATCCACACTTATTTGTTTTTCTCCAGTGCCAGATATAATATTTAAACCATCTTGTAACAAATAAATATCATCAGTTAAATTAGTAATGTTTATGACAAATTGTAGATTACTTGTATCACTTACCGTATAGTTATAATTTATTTTAACATTACTAGCAATTCTTGAAAGTTCCGCTTGTCTTTGATAATTACATTCTCCATGAGAAATCATTGGAAATACGAATGTGCATATCAAGGTAAAAATCAAATATTTAACTTGTTTCACTTTCCTATCCTCCTAACATATTATAGCATATAATTAATTTACTTTAAAGTATATTTATAAGATAAATTACGTATATTAAATACAAAATTTACCTCTGTAGCATCTTTAATGTCATATGGAACTTCTAAATAAAATCCATCAAAGTTTGATTTTAAAGAAGAAGAATTTATTTTTTCACTTTTCCAAGTATCATTTATTTTATAATTAATTGTCCCAAATGTATTCATAAATATTATCACATTATTTATTTGTGTATTATCAGTATTAAATTCTCCATTAATTTTAATTAAAGTTTTAAAATAATTTCCAGTTGCACTTGGAGTTATGTATTCATATGAATCTATACATTTATTAATGCTATAGCAGTATTTATATTCAGATTTAAACTGATTATTTATTTCATAACTATTTATTTTTAAATCCGCACTTTCTAAAATACTATCGTCATAATTTTGCTGTTCACCCATTTTATTGCTTATTGTTTTAATTTTTTTATCTAAATTAATTGGATTTAATTTAACATAAATATTTTTTGCACCAATTTCTCCTTTGATGTAACTAACATCATCATTAAATTTAAATGTCATTTTTTTATCAATATCTTTTTCTGGAATATTGAACGCTAAAATATAACTATGATATTCTGAATCTAAAGTTTGATTTGTATAAGCTTCACCAAGGTCTGTCAATTCTTTCGCATATTCATTATTTTGACTATATGATTTTCCTTCAATTAATACAGTAGCAAGACCCGTATTTAATGTATTATTATCAATTTGACTTTTAATGTCCAGTTTTAAAACAAGTATTTCATCACTTGTTAATGCCTCTCCTGAGGAATTAAGCTTTGTTAAATAAGAATCTCTTACATTTAAGGTTATATTACTAGCTTCAAAAGCAGTTCCTTGATTATATTTAGCTTTATAAACTGTTATATTAACATAAATATTAAAACCTAATATTACAATCAATATTAAACCAACTGTATTGATTATAAACTTGTTTTCACCATATACATATTTAAAATTTCTAAATATACTTCTAATTTTACGTTGAGTTTTATTTTTATCAAACTCTAAAGCAACTTCTATTTCTTCACTATCTTTTTCATTAATATCAAGTTGTTGCAAATCTGTACCAAAATCAAACCTTTTAATGTCAAAACCAGTTGCTCTTACTATAAATAAAACTAAACTTATTGCTTGAATAACTAAAGACATCATATAAAAATCTCTTAAGGCTTTAGATACACGAACATCCAATATTGCACCACTAATATCACGTAAGATTGGATAAGTTATACCAAATAAAACTAGTAATGCAATATAAGCAATAAAAGAATAAATGTATAAAGATTTAGGCTTTTTTTTATAAAACATTACTGATAATAAAACAATTGTCAAAATTATTACAATTAGTATAGTTAAAAAGGTATACATGTTTATAATTGTTCTTGGAGATAAACTTGTAAGCGCTGAACTATAATCATCAATATAAACATTGAAAAAATTATAAACTGTAAAGCTTTTATAAAGTAAAAAACCAATGAATAAAGCAATAATTGCATGAAATAATTTAAAATACTTTATAAAAAATGCATAAGGTTTTCTTAAAATCATCTTATTGCCCCCTCTATATTCTATAACATAATTATATCTTATTTTTTTTTAAATGCAAAGAAAAAGTTATTTTGGATAGCATAAAATATGTTTAACTTGTAAAAATGTCTCAAAATTATATAATTACAAATTAAAAAAAGTCATTTTCTGACTTTCTAAATCATTTACTAATCTCTATGCTTGAACATAATTCATTACTACTGTAAGTTGAGCCGTAACATTTTGAACATTACCTTGGTTATCTTGGTTAACGTATTCAGCAACAATAGTAATTGTATCAGAACCAGTTGTATTAGCTAAAGTATTTTTGCTTGGACTAGTTACAGTATATTTAATACTACCATCAGCTGTTGTAGCAGTTAAACCAGTATTATCAATGGCCATTCCTGCAGTAGTACTAGATAAAGTAATAGTATCTAAAACAGCATCAATTGTACCAGCATTCTTAATTGGAACAACAAATGTAACTTTATCTCCAGGAGAAATTAAACTTGCAGTAAAATCAGCACTTAAACCACCTTCAGCAACACTAACAGTACCAGATGGCATAGTATTCATAATTGTACTTGGAGTTGCAGTTGCACCATCATTTGTCATATGAACATCCCATTTTGATGTAATTGTGGCACTACCATTAATTGTTAATTGTTGTGCAAACGCTGCATAACCAACTGCCATAACAAATACAACAGCAAGTAACGCACCAATCAAAGCATTTTTATGTTTATTATCCACTATATCACCCTTTCTATAGACTCAAGTAGTACAACTACTCTATAAAAAATATACCATATTTCACACCTCTTATCAATACTAAAATTATTCTCAATTTAAGCAAAAAAAATTTACCGTAAACTTCAACATCCATAAACTACCACAAAAAAATCACTTCATTTTAATATATCAAAACATCAAAAAAGTGCGTCATCACGCACAATACCATTACTTTAAATAATCATCCGATACATTTTCATCAATCTCTTTTAAAGTACTTTCATCAACATCATCAACAATATCATCCCATGGATCCTCATCTTCTTCAACAGCAATTTTTACCTTAGCCTCACCAACAATTTCAACCCCAAGTTCCTTTTCAATATTAAAAGATATAGTTTTATCATTTAAAATTTCAACACCATAACACGTAGGTTGCTTTAAACTTCTAACAATAATATCATTATTATCTGATATATCAGCATTCTCCCTAACTTTCACATTAAATAAATCATTATATTCAATTTTTTTATTAATAACCGCCGTTTTACTATCATCATCATAAGAATACCATATATTTATATCAAATGAACCATCAACCCCAACCTTATTTCCTGTCTTATAGCCCTTAAATTTATGATTTATAACCCAGCACCCTAAAACAGTTGTTGGTTTATTCTCAACCTGTAAAGTATAATTATTTTTAAACTGTTTTTTCCCTTTACCAACAATTGCCTTAGTTACTATTTCTTTATATGCCGCCACATAATCACCCCTCACTTTAAGATATGCTTATACATAAAAAAAATGCAAAAAAATTAGCTTCGCGCTAATTTAATTTCACTAATTATCCTACTTAAATTTGAATTAGATGAAATATTCATATAAATTTGAGCTTTAGTTAAATCATCTAATTTATTACCATCAACACTATCACTAGTATCAACTTTTTTAAAATAATTTGCTTTTTTACAAGTAAACTTCAAATTATATCTATCCTCAAAAACAACACTATTATTAATACTCTTCTTATAAATCAAATAAAAAACATACTTAGTTTTGCTATCGTTAACCTCCAATGAAAATTCACCATTTATTTTATTTTCGCCATTATTAACTTCATAATAAAATTTATCATTTTCTCCCTTAATTAAACTAAACATTTCATTTTCACCAAAAAGTACAAATTTAAGAAAACCATTAGTTTTACTATCAGTATACAACACAACATTTAAATTACCATATTTTTTCAATTTACGTTTTAACTTAATTAAATACTTATCCAACGACTTCTTTACACTACTACTTTTAACACCCTTTAATTTTGAAAAAGAACTTACAAATTCATCATTAGCCTTTAACGAATTAATAAAAGATTCACAGACCCTATCTCTATTTTTATCATCAATCAAAAATCTTGTTTTAATCGCATTAAAATTCTTATCATTAACATTTAATAATTCTTTATTACTATAAATTTTTTCATCAGCAATTAATTTATCAATAGCTTGATTAAACCCATCAAGAATTATCTTAGCATCATTACTATTAAACAAATAATTTATCTTATTATTTTTAAACTTTACATACTTATCATACAAATCAGGTGCATAAATATAAGTATCAGAATTATCCCCATATAACTTTAATTTAAGCAAATCAAAATCATCATATTTAGTCTTTAAATCCAAATAAAAGGCACCCTTAGAATTATCTTTAACATAATCAGCATTCCATTTTACATGACTAAATTCATTTTTCAAAACATCTGTTTCTAAATTAGTGACAACATCATAATCAAAATAAATATTACCATCAGTTATATCATAAACATTATCATTAATATTATTTTCTAAATAACTAAACATTCCATCAACAGTTTGCGTAAATAACGTTTTAGGATTACTTTTAAAAAACATCACACCAAATGTAATTGAAATTATTAAAATAAGAAATAGTGCAATAAGCCAAGGCAATTTTGACATACTAGCTTGCACAGAATTTTTAACAATATCATTATAAACAACATTACCATCATTTTTAGCATCTTCATCCATTAAACTATCTTCTAAAGCATCATTAGCTCGGTCCTCTACATTTTGAATAAAATCTAATATTTTATTCTTCTTACTTGAACTTTTTTGAGAATTTTTCATATAATTAACTCCTACTCTTTACATAAATAATACCAAAATAAACAAAAAAATTCAATAGAAAAATAGCCCTAAGCTATTTCCCCATCCATACTCCATGTTTTAACATTAACAATCTTAACATCTACTATTTGACCCAATTTACTTTTATCAGCTTTAACATTAACTAATTTCATAGTTTCAGTATAACCAGCAAGCATACCATCTTTATCACTTTCATTTTCTAACAATACCTTAACCACTTTATCTTTATACTTATCATTAGCTTCTTTAGCATATTTATTTACTAAATCATTTAATTTATATAATCTTTTTTCCTTTTCTTCTAAAGGTATATCATCGTTCATCTTAGCCGCTGGAGTTCCTTCCCTAGGTGAAAATATAAAAGTAAAAGCAGAATCATATTTACACTCATCAACAACTGATAAAGTATCATTAAAATCTTCCTCAGTTTCCCCAGGAAAACCTACAATAATATCAGTTGTAACAGATACATTAGGAATAGTCTTTATTTTTTTAAATAATTCCAAATAAGATTCTTTTGTATATCTTCTTCCCATTAATTTTAAAATCTTATTACTACCTGATTGTAAAGGCAAATGAATATAAGGCATAATATTAGGATATTTTCCAATAATATCAACCATTTTATCAGTAAAATCCCAAGGATGAGATGTAATAAATCTGACCCTTTCAATCCCTATTTTAGCAACCTCTTCCAATAAATCAGCCATATCATATTCTAAATTTAAATCTTTACCATATGCATTAACATTTTGACCTAATAAAGTAACTTCCTTATAACCTTCTTCTTTTAACTGCTTAACTTCTCTTATAATATCGCCAAATCTTCTACTTCTTTGTTTTCCCCTAGTATAAGGAACAATACAGTAAGTACAAAATTTATCACAACCATACATAATATTAACCCAAGCCTTATATTTACTATCCCTTTTAGCCGGCATATTTTCAATAATATCACCTTCACAGCTATAAACTTCAACTTCAATTTTCTTTTTATTTAAAGCATTATTTAAAACTTCAGGTAATTGATAAATATTATGAGTACCAAATACAAAATCAAGCCAATTATATTTATCTAATATTTCATTAACAACAACTTCTTCCTGTGCCATACAACCACAAACACCCGCTATTATATTTGGCCTTTCTTCTTTCATATGTTTAATTCTACCAATCATACCAAATACTTTATTGTGAGCATTTTCCCTAATCGCACAAGTATTTAATAAAATTAAATCAGCTTTTTCCATACTTTCTTCTTCTTTAAAACCCATTTGTTCTAAAATGGCTTTTATATTTTCTGAATCATGAACATTCATCTGACAACCATATGTTTTAACAAAATATGTCTTACCCTTACCTAAAGTTTTTAAATTATCATCTATTTCATATCTTTTTATATTAACTAAATTTTTAGTTCTTTTTTTTGCTTCTTTTAATTCTGGTTTTACCATATCAATCACTTCCTCAAAAATAATAACATATTTAAATCAAAAAAGCTAGAGCTTAATTCTCTAGCCCTTGCCTGTTATCACGAATGAAATTCCACTTCCAGTAAACATATTTGGTGTTGATGCACTTGTGGTTGTCCATTTTGAGTCTGCATTAACTTGTTTTAGATTAGGTGTGTTATAATTCATATCCTTTACTTGTATCAAAACTACTTACAACTACCATACATACCATTATTCTTTACATTTAACATATTATAGCTACTTACATTTAATGCTTTAAACTTATAACAATTTCGAAACAGCAATTAATAATACAACACTTAATACAATTACAGCAAGTAATTCGATTAAAGCAAACCCTCTTTTTTCATGATATCACCTACAATAAAATATAACAAAAAAAGGAAAGCTTACACTTCCCCTATTACAATTAATATCATTGGTTTACACTCTGTTTGTTCATAGAAATATTTACCAACTTTATCCCTTATTCCAAGTTTTACTTTAGAAAAATCAACGTAATTAGATTTAGTATTTTCTTTAATAACTTCTAGTGCAATATTACTAGCATCTTTAATTAAATTAATATTATCTTTAACAAAGATAAATCCACGCGTTAATACTTCAGGTCCAGCTAATACTTCTTTTGTTTGCTTATCTAATGTGGCTGTTACAATAACAATACCACTGTCACTTAAAAGTTCACGATCTTTTAAAACAAGTTCACCAACATCACCAGCTACTTGACCATCAATTAATATATCATCAACTGATTCTTTCCAATTATTATCAATTAATTCACCATTTTGAAAATAAGCAACTTGACCATTTAATTTAAGTAAAATATGATCATCATCCATTCCTATTTCTTTAGCAACATTGCCATTAGCAACTTGATGACGATATTCACCAATAACTGGCATATAATATTTTGGCTTCATTAAATCAAGCATTAACATTAAATCTTCAGATGAAGCATGATGAGATAAGTATTTTTTCTTAGATAGTTCAATTACATTTGCACCTATTTTAGCTATTCCATCTAATAATTTAGTAGCTGTTCTTTCCATTCCATCTTCAATTGGAGAAGCAAAAACAATGGTATCATCAGGATTAATTGTAACAAATTTATCATATCCTCTAACAATTCTTTTTAAATTAGAAAAAGGTTTTTCTCTTTCATCAGATACTATAACTACAATTTTATCATCTTTAACATGGTTAATTGAACAAATTCTTTTTTTATCAAAATCGACATAATGCATATCAATAGCTTTTAAAATAACAGACTCTAAATTTTTACCCATAATAACCACGTTACGATCAGTATTTTTTATTTCATTAAATAATTCTTGAATTCTATAAAGTTGTGCTTGATAAATATTATATAAAATTCTTCCATTATAGCGATTAAGTATTTCTCTAATAGCCTTACCAGTACGATGATTAGGTGAAGTAAAGCCTTTTCTATCAGCATAAAGTGATTCAGAAAGTAGACATAACACACCTTGTTTACCAACATAAGCAAGTTTACCAATATCAGTTTTATAACCACCTAACATAGTAGAATCAAACACAAAGTTTCCCGTATAGAATATCGCACCATCTGGTGTATACAAAACATAACCAACAGTATCTGGAACCATATGCGTTAGGGAAATTGGAAAAATACTATTTTTACCAAAATTGATTTTTCTATGAGGTTTAATAATATGTAAATTTTTAATACTTAAATTATCCGCTAAAAGTTCATCTTTAATAATTTCCATGGTAAATGTTGTACCATAAATTTTTAAATCAGGAATTTCTTTTAAAATTTCAGTTAAAGCACCCATATGATCATAATGACCATGAGTTATAAAAATTCCTTTAATATTTTTTTTATTTTTCTTAATATATTCATAACTTGGGATAATATAATCTACTCCAAGCATTTTGTCATCGGCGTATTTTAATCCAGCGTCAAATATAAAAATATCATGATCTACATCAACAACATACATATTTTTACCGTTTTCATTTAAACCGCCAAGAGCAAATATTTTTATTTTACTCATTTTTTCTCCTTTCTTTCAATTTAAAAGCCGTAACAATTATAACAAAAAAATTATATTTTAGCAAACAAATAAAAACGAAGAATTATTCCTTCGCTTTAATAGTCATTATTTAAAAAATCATCAATTGTAAGTATTTTTTCATCAATTTGATCTAAAGAAAGTTGCGTTTCTTCTTGATCATCTTCTTGAACACTTTCATTCATTAATTCATCTTTAGAAAGCATATCTGTTTTAATAAATACTTTTTTAATTTTATCTTTAGTAACTAAAGAACCAGTTTGATACCTATCACATATTGGAAATGTAGATGCCTTATGATAAGTAATTTCATCAGTTAATATACCAACTTCTTTTTTATTATCAATAACTAACATAGAAATTAAATGATAAGGATTTGTTTTAACATCTCTTATTGCAAGTAATCCTTTCCTAGCTCTTGTCATAACATCAAATTCAGATAATCTAACTCTTTTAAAAGTTCCTTTATCAGTTACAAATAAAGCATATTCTGAATCATTAAAACTACATCCTGATATAACATAATCATCTTTTAAATTAATTGCTTTAACACCACTACCTTTTAAACCGGTAACAGGAACTTCACTAGAGTGATATCTCAATCCAAGTCCATTATAAGTTGAAACTAAGATTTCATCTTTACAAATACATGCAGATATAACTTTATCTTTATCTTTTAATTTCATTAAATTAATTGGTTTAGAATATCTTTGAACTTGCATAACATCAATACTAGTTTGTTTAACCATACCATTTTTAGTAAACGTTAAAAAACTAACTTTATCTTTAAAATCTTTAGTTAAATATGAATAAATAATATCTTCGTCACTACTAATTTTAATTATATTACTAATATGTTTCCCTAAATCTTTCCACTTTAAATCAGGAAGTTCATAAACTGGAACATAAAGATAGTTACCTAAAGAGGTAAATAATAATAATGTATCCATTGTATTTGCTTCATATATAGATAATTTATAATCATTTTCCTTTAAACCAGTTTCATCATTAGAAGCAGAATAACTTCTTAATGATACTCTTTTAACATAACCTTCATTAGTAACTACAACGATACAATCTTCTTTAGGTATTAAAGATGTTGTATCTATTTTAATTTCAGTTACTTCATCTTTTATTTCAGTTTTTCTTTCAGTAGCATATTCTTCTTTTACTAATTTTAACTCAGTTTTCATAACATGTTTTAAAGCATCTTCATTTTCTAAAATTTGAGTCCAAACAGCAATTTCTTTTTTCTTTTGTTCCATCTCTTTTTCAAGTTCAGTTACATCAGTATTAGTTAATTTATAAAGTTGTAAATTAACAATAGCTTCAGCTTGCTTTTGTGTAAAATCAAATTCTGTTTGTAAATTTAAAATAGCATCTGCTTTATTTTTAGATGATCTAATCACTTTAATAACTTCATCTAAAATAGATAAAGCTTTAATTAAACCTTCTAAAATATGCATTCTTGCTTGCGCCAATTTTAAATCAAACTCAGTTCTTCTTGTAATAACTTCCCTTTGATGAGCAATATACGCATCTAATATAGCTATTATACCTAAAACCATTGGTCTATGATTTACAATAGCTACCATATTATAATTATAAGAAACCATCATATCAGTATTTTTAAGTAAATAATTAATTATCAACTCTTCATTAGAATCCTTTTTAAGATCAATTGCTATTTGTAAACCATTTCTATCAGTTTCATCACGAACCTCAGAAATACCATCTATTTTTTTCTCAATTCTAATATCATCTATTTTTTTAACTAAAGCCGCTTTATTTACTTCATAAGGAATTTCACTAATAATAATTTGTCTTTTAGTTTTAGGACCAGTTATTTCATACTTACATCTAACATTAACTTTTCCTCTTCCTTTTTCAAATGCATCTTTTATTCCTTTTAATCCTTCAGCCACACCACCAGTTGGAAAATCTGGACCTTTAACGATATCTAAAATATCATCTAATGTACAGTTAGGATCATCTATTCTTTTAATAGTAGCATCAATTATTTCACCTAAATTATGAGGCGGTATATTAGTAGCATAACCCGCAGAAATACCAGTCGCACCATTAACAAGCAAATTAGGATATTTCGCTGGTAATACTGTTGGTTCTAATAAAGTATCATCATAGTTTAAACTCATTAAAACGGTATCTTTATTTATATCTTTTAAAAGTTCACCAGCCACCTTAGAAAGTCTTGCTTCAGTATAACGCATAGCAGCAGCACCATCGCCATCCATAGAACCATTATTACCTTGCATCTCAACATAACATAAATTATTTTTCCACCACTGACTCATTCTAACTAAAGCATCATAAATACTCGAATCACCATGTGGGTGATAAAAACCCATAATATTTCCAACAGCTTTTGCTGATTTCTTAGTAGGCTTATCATACGTATTTCCATCTTTATACATTCCATATAAAATACGCCTTTGAACCGGTTTTAATCCATCTCTAACATCAGGTAAAGCTCTATCTTGAATAATTGCTTTAGCATACCTTGCAAAGCTATCGCCCATAATATATTCTAATGAATAATCATAAATTTTTTTAACTGCTTCTTCCATAATTCACCTACTTTGCATAATTATCTTCTAAAGTAAAATCAACATTTTCTTCAATCCATTGTTTTCTAGGTTCAACATTATCTCCCATTAATACACTTACTCTTCTTTCAGCAAGTGAAGCATCAGTTAAATTTACCTTTATTAAATTTCTTCTTTCAGGGTCCATTGTTGTTTCCCAAAGCTGTTCAGCATTCATTTCTCCTAAACCTTTGTATCTTTGTTTTTCTAATTTTACTTTGTATTTTTTTCTAATTTCTTCAGCCTCTTCATCAGTCCAAGAATAGCCATATATTTTATTACCATTTTTTAAAGCATAAAGTGGTGGCATAGCAATATATAAATGACCATTTTCAATTAACGGTTTCATAAAACGGTAGAAAAATGTTAGCAATAAAATTGCAATATGTGCCCCATCATCATCAGCATCAGTCATAATAATTACCTTATCATAATTACAATCTTTAATATTAAAATCACTACCTATTCCCGCACCTATTGTTTGAATCATAGTATTTATCTCATTATTAGCTAAAACATCTGTTAAACTTGCCTTTTCAGTATTTATAACCTTACCTCTTAAAGGTAAAATTGCTTGGAATTTTCTATCTCTTCCTTGTTTAGCAGATCCACCTGCTGAATCTCCTTCGACTAAAAATAACTCATTTATTTTAGGGTTTTTAGATTGAGCTGGTGTAAATTTATCACTAATTGATTTTTCTTTTCTATTTTTACCCTTACCATTTCTAGCTTCATCTCTTGCTTTTCTAGCAGCTTCTCTAACCTGTTTTGATTTTATCATTTTTTCTAATATTTTAGTTGCTATTTCCTTATTTTCTTCTAAGAAAAATTGCATTTTTTCTGTAGTTATACTATCTACAATTGTACGAGCTACAGGCGTACCTAACTTACCTTTCGTTTGACCTTCAAATTGCAATAACTCTTCAGGTATTTGAAGACTTATAATTGCTGTTATTCCTTCTCTTGTATCAGGACCTTCAAAATTTTTATCTTTTGCTTTTAAATAACCATTTGCTTTAGCATAATCATTAAACACTCTAGTTATTGCAGTTTTAAATCCAACCTCATGAGTACCACCATCGCTTGTTTTAACATTATTAACAAATGAAATAATATTTTCTGAATAACTTTCAGTATATTGAAATGCTACCTCAACATTAACTCCATCTTTAAAACCATTAAAATCATATGGTTTATGAAGTATTTTTTTATCAGTATTTAAATATTCAACAAAAGAATTTAAACCTTTTTCATAATGATAAACTTCTTTTCTATCAGTTATCTCATCAATAACTTCAACAGTTAAATTTTTAAGTAAAAAAGCACTTTCTTGCATTCTTTCACATATTGTTGAAAATGAAAATGTTGTTGTTTGAAATATTGTATCATCAGGCATAAAATGAACTTTAGTTCCCGTTTTATTAGTTTTACCTATTTTAGTTAACTGTTTATCTAACTTACCACCATCTTTAAAACTAATATAATATTCTGCTCCATCTCTTTTAATATTTACCTCTAACCATTTACTTAATGCATTAACTACAGAAGCACCTACCCCATGAAGACCACCTGATACTTTATAACCAGATGTTTCAAATTTACCACCCGCATGAAGAATAGTATAAATAACTTCTGGAGTTGATTTGCCACTTTCATGCATTCCAGTAGGAACCCCTCTACCAAAATCTTCAACACTAATACTACCGTCTTTATGCATCGTAACGATTATTCTATCACCAAAACCATTGATAACCTCATCAATACCATTATCAACAATTTCCCACACTAAATGATGAAGACCCCTTTTATCAGTAGAACCAATATACATTCCTGGTCTTTTTCTTACTGCCTCTAAGCCTTCTAATATTTTTATTGAGTTCTCATCATACTTTACCATTGTTATCACCAATATCAATTATAACAAAAAAATCCTTAAAAACAAATAATAAACCCTTTATTTTTATGGATTTTGAAGATATTATTCTTGTAATAAATGTTCTAAAGAAACTAAATTATATCCCTTTGATTTAATATAATTTATAATGAGTTCAATTTGTTCATTTAAAGAATTATTAATACTGAAAACAATTATATTAGATTTAAATAATATTTTTTTAACATTAGAAAGTGGATATGAATCTATAACATTATTCATTATAGTATATGAATCATGTAATTTACACATATTTATTGTTTTTTTATTAGGTTTTAAAGTAAAACAATAATTATATTTTTGCCTGCCAATATTAGTTATTATTGTTTTAATCCATACAAAATCACTATCAGTATAATCATCATTACCTAAATTACCAATTGTATAACCACTTTGAATTAAACTTATTATTTGATTATGATTATCTTCTAAATAATTTGAATTAATAAAAAAAGTTGCTTTAGAATCCTTCTCATCAAATTTCCTTATTATATTTTCTATATTATCATTTGTTTTTAATTTAAATATTAAAGCTACTTCCTTTTTAGTATTATTACCATTTATAATATATTTATCTTTATTTTTATCTAATGTATTTTCTACTTTTAATGTTTTATATTCTAATAATTTATCATCAAAATATCCTATTTTGCTCATATTCTCATAACTTTTTTCTACATCTACTTCCTTACCACTTACGCCTGGAATAATTGTATTATCCTTTATTATTGCTTCAATTGCATTTTCTTTATAACCATCTTTCCTACTTTTTATCTCAGTAAGTAGTGGATCTGTTTGTTTAGCTGTCATTCCAACTTTTTCTGTATACATAAAACTTCCTACCATTAAAGTTAAGATGCCAATAAATTGAAATATTTTTTTAATATGCATCACCTAAAATAATATATTCTAATTTAAATATTAATATCACAATTTATTTGAAAGCATATTAATATTTAAAGGGGTGATTTCATTGTATCAATATAATTATCCGAATCAAAATAGATTCCTAGGGCCTTTTATTTTAGGTGGTATAACTGGAGGTCTTATTTCACCATTATTCTGGCAGGGTTATAGACCTAACCAAAACTACTATTATCCATATCCATACTATCCGTATCCATATTATCCATACTACAGAAAAAGCCTATAATTATAGACTTTTTTCAATATATTTTTTAGAAACTTTATCTAAATCATTTATTAATGAATTTATTTCATCTTCAGTTTTTAATCTTGTGCCACTAGCAAACATATGACCACCACCGCCATGATTAGCAGCCACTTCATTAATTATAGGACCTCTTGATCTTATAGAAACTCGGTAAGAATCTAATTCTTTATCTAACGTTGCCGTAACCCATACAAGCATTTCATTTATATGATTAAAACTATTTATCATATTACCAGGTGTAGCCGCATCTACATTATATTTTTTTAATATATCATCATTAATTATTAGAAAACCAACTTTATTTGGAGTTATTTTATAATTCTCAGCCATATATCCTTGAAATTTTATTTCCTTATAAGGTCTTAAATATAAATTATTGTATATCTCAGTAATATCAATATCAGTTAATTTTAATAACCTGCTTACTAAATCAAAAGTTTTAAAATTAGTATATGAAAACATAAATCTATTTGTATCTGCAATTAAGCCAATATATAATCTTTCACCTGCAGTTTTAGATATTTTCATTTTATTTTTCAAAGCAAATTCTAAAACCATTTGTGAAGCACTTGTTGACTTATCATCAATCCATTCTAATTCACACATAGTCTCTACATAAGGATGATGATCAATTTTTATAGAATTCTTTATTCTTCTAGGATCTATTCCATCAACTCTTCTATGATCTGGAGTATCAGTAACTATTAATAAAGCATCATTCCAATCCTCAGGAAGTTTATCTAACTCACCAATATACCTAAATTT
The DNA here is from genome assembly GCA_963659735.1 of bacterium. Taxonomy (GTDB): domain Bacteria; phylum Bacillota_I; class Bacilli_A; order RF39; family UBA660; genus Coprosoma. Next base: position 39,387 of record CAVKUP010000001.1, on the reverse strand, counting down.
AGCCGCTGGTGAACCTATAACATATACTTTTTTATCGGGAAAATTATCTAATATAATTTGTTTTAAACCTAGTGAACTACCTAATGCGTCAGGATCTGGTCCGACATGTCTTGCTATTATTATTTTATCTGCTTGTTTTATTTTTTGATAAATTTGTTTATATATATTCATTTTAAATAAACTCATAATATCACACTTTCTATTCCTTATTAATTATAACATCTTCTTTACTAAATTCATCCAATATTTTTAAAAATTCCTCTTTAGTTTTAGTTTGAAATAATTTTGTTTTATATAAAGAAGCATTATTTACTCCTTTTAAATAATAACTTGCTTGAGTACGCATTTCTAATAAAGCAACTTTTTCTGGTTTTATTTCTAACAAATAGTTAAAATGTTTTTTTATCATATCAATTCTATCTTGTTTTGAAATAATAGTATTAATGTCTTTACCATCTAAATAATTAATAATATCTTTTAAAAGCCAAGGATTACCTAAAGCAGCTCTAGCTATCATAATAGCATCACAACCAGTTTCATCAAGCATCCTTTTAGCATCTTCTTTTGTTTTAATATCACCATTACCTATAACAGGAATACTAACACTTTCTTTAACTTTTTTAATTATTCCCCAGTCAGCTTTACCACTATAACCTTGAGCTCTGGTCCTTCCATGAATAGTTATTGCTTGAGCTCCTGCTTTTTCACATATTTTAGCAATTTCTGCAGCATTTATACTATTACTATCCCAACCACTTCTTATTTTTACAGTTACTGGAATATTTACACTATTAACAACTTCTTTAACTATTTCATAAACTTTATCAGGATTTTTTAATAAAGCGCTTCCAGCTTGAGCAGACAAAGCAACCTTAGGAACTGGACAGCCCATATTAATATCAATAATATCTGGATGCATATTTTCTTCAATATATTTAGCTGCCTTTACAAAAGATGATACATCACTACCAAAAATTTGCTGGGAAATAGGTCTTTCAAAATCAGTCATATAAAGCATATCAATCGTTTTTTGACTTCCGTAACATATAGCTTTATCACTAACCATTTCAGCCACTATAAGTCCGCATCCCATCTCCTTCGCAATTCTTCTAAATGCACTATTACTAATACCAGCCATAGGTCCCAAAACAACTTTATTTTTTATCTTAACATTACCTATCTCCCACATATTACTCCTCTTTTCCATATATAAATTATATCAAAGCAATGTTCAATTTCAATGATTTAATTATATTTTTTTACAATTATTTAACTAGTTTTTTTCTTTAAGTTAGTGTATTATATTAGTGGTGATAAAAATGAAAAATATTTCTAAATACAAACTTGATAAAACTATTTTAATTCCTATTTTGATTTTTGCTTTTATTAGTATTATTACTTTATATGGCGCTAAAAGTATTTTGCCAAGTACTATGAGTCATTTAATGACAAACCAAATTATATGGTATATTGTTGGATTTGTTTTAGTTTATCTAATTATGACAATTGGAAATACTTATATATATAGAATAAGCTGGTTTTTATATTTTATGGGAATAATTTCATTAATCGGACTTTTTTTCTTTGGAAAATCTATTAATAACGCAGTGTGCTGGTACGAAATAAAAGGAATTGGTACAATTCAACCCAGTGAATTTATGAAAATAATTTTAATTATTATAAATGCATCTATGATTTCTAAGTTCAATGAAGAATTTCCAAACCCAAGTGTTAGAGAAGAATTTATGTTTTTAATAAAAGTACTTCTTGTTATTTTGCCTCCAAGTATTTTGACATTTATGCAGCCAGATACTGGTGTTGTTTTAATTTATTTATTAATTACATTTGTTATGCTTTTTATATCTGGAATTAGATATAGATGGTTTATTGCAGTTATTGCAGCTGCAGCTGTTGCTGTTGGATTTGTTTTAGGAATTTATTTTTTAAACCAAGATTTATTTATTAAGATATTTGGAACCAATTTCTTTTTAAGGGTTGATAGATTATTAGATTGGTCTAATCAAAGTGGATATCAACTTGAAAATAGTTTAAGTTCTATTGGATCGGCTGGACTTTTTGGCCATGGTTTAACAAATAACCCAATTTACTTTCCAGAAGCACAAACAGATTTTATATTTGCAGTATATTCAAGTCATTTCGGTTTTATTGGATCTATTATTTTACTTTCCTTACTTGCTATTTTTGACATTAGATTAATCACATTAGCTTTAAAAACCAATAAATTAATAAATAAATACGTCATTGCTGGAGTTGTTGGTATGCTTATATATCAGCAAGTTCAAAATATAGGAATGACTTTTGGCTTACTTCCAATAACCGGTATCACATTACCTTTTATCAGTTATGGCGGTTCAAGTTTATTAAGTTATATGCTTGCAATGGGAATGATATTTAATATTTCAAATGAAAATATGAGATATACAAATTAAAAACTGCTTATTCAGCAGTTTCTTTTTTAGCAACTATTTCTTTACCTTTATAAGTCCCACATTCTTTACATACGCGATGTGGTTTTACTGGTGCACCACATTTAGGGCATACTGTAACAGTTTTAGCACTTATTTTATAATGGGTACGACGCATTCTTCCACTAGTTTTACTAACTTTTCTTGCTGGTACGGCCATGATAACACCTCCTATAATAAATCTTTTAACTTAGCTAGGCTATGGTTGCCTTCTTTTTCGCTATCAGTTATAAGTTCCCAACCATTTCCTTTAGCTTTAATATTTTCTTCATTTTTGCTAACGACTTTAATGGGAATTTCCATTAATATATTTTCCCATATTATTGGTAAAATATCAATAGTTTTTTGATTTTTTTTAAAGTTTTCTAACATTTCTGAAAGATTTTCTTCTATTTTTATCGAAAATGGATAATCAACTGGTTCTAAAGTTAAACTACTAGGAAGAACCATTTTACCTTTTATATCAAGGTCTATCATATATTCATCATAAGGGCATGTTACTCTACCGCTTACATTTACCTTTTCCATTTTTAAAATGCCTGCTTTTTTTAAATCATTTTCATCAAATTGAACTGTTTCATTTATATCAATACTGTTTTTTGTATTTAATAAATTTAAATCAATATTCATTTTATCACCCGCTTAAATTATAACACTTTTTTTATATTAAGCAAGTTTTGAAATAAATAAATATGCATTAGTATCTGGTGCGGTTGTTAATACGGATGCCTTTGTTGTTTTAACAACTAAATTTATAATATCTCCTTTTTTAGCTCTAGTAACCGCTATACTATGAAAATCTATATCATCATTTATAATAACATCTTTGCTTACTTCTGATCCTTCAACAAATTCGCCATTTAACCATACCTCTGTAAATAATGCGGTTTGAATAGAAGAAGATGCTGAAAAAAAATACTCTATTTTATATATACCATCATCAATTACATTAAAAGCATTATCTTTATTTGCTATACCAATTATTTCACCATTTCGATTTAATTCAACTTCTTTAAATTTATTTGCTTCTAAATTAATGACATTACCTGCATCACTAAATTTGTACCCAAACACACTACGCGGTAAAGGTCCAGGCGGTCCGGTTGGCCCAATATCTCCTTTTGGAATTTTAAAATCTAAAATATGCGTTTTATTTATTAATGTATCTATAACTGATGCCTCCTCATTAGGTTCTATTGTTTCTGTTTTTCTTATTTTAATACCTTCCGCATCTCCTTTCGGTCCGGTTGGTCCAACATTACCATACTTTTCTTTACACTTTTTTCCTTTAATTAAAATATCATTGATCTTTTTTGAATAACTCATATATCATCCCCCTTTTTTATTATTATATGATTTACATTAGTATAGTTTTAATAATTTAATTCAAAATAATTTTAGGTGAACTATATGAATATATTAACTTATTTATTAGTTTTTATTTTTAAAATTATAGAAGATGCATTAGCTACATTAAGGTTAATTGTTGTTAGTAATGGCAAAAAAAAATTAGGCGCTTTTTTACAATTTATTGTTACTTTAATTTGGATTATTTTAACAGGAACTGTTTTATATAATTTACAAAAAGATATATTTAAAGCAATCGCTTTTGCCCTAGGCTCTTTTTTTGGTTCATATTGTGGTAGTGTATTAGAAGAAAAAATAGCTTTAGGTACAAATATATTTATGGTGGAAGTTAATAATGATGATGCGAATGATATTATTAAAAATTTAAAAGATTATGAAATTTTTAAAATATTAAATAATAATAAAACATTTTTAATAATCACATGTCCTAGAAAAGAAAATGATAAAATACTTTTTACAATTAAAAACATCAATAAAAATGCCTTTATATTAAGTGAAAAAGTTAAGACTTTTTTATAAAATCATATATTAATTTACAGTTGTCTGTTATAAAATTATCATTTTTATTTTTTATATTTTCTAATTTGTTTACCGTCCATTTAAAAGTTTCTTTATTTGATACTTTATTATTTAAATAATTTATTGAATTAAAATCAAATTCATTGTTTATATACTTTGTATTTATTTTTATTCCTATAATTAACCCACATTTTATTTTATAATTTTCTTTTAAATATTTTATTAATTCATAATTAAATGAACAAATGTAAATATTCAAATTATATTTTGAAATTGTTTTCATTATTATTTTTGATATTTTTTTAATATCATTATCACACTTTATTTCTATCATTATTATTTTATCTGTTTTTATTTTATTTAATACTTCACTCAATGTATTTAAACCCAATTTTTTTAATTTGTTTGAATTTTCTTTTTTTATTAATTTTCCTTTATAAAATGGATCGTGATTTAAAATTAATTGATTGTCTTTAGTTAATCTTACATCAATTTCTATTCCATCAATATAATTTTTACTTAAACTATTTAAAATAGCTTCCATACTATTTTCTTTATGAATATTATCATTAGCTCTATGGGCAATTATCATATCTAAATATATTAAAAACAAAAGGATTTTATACCCTTTTGTTCATAAATGGTTTAACTTTTTTATAAACTAGTTCACTAATTTCATCTATATTTTTAGGATTTTCTTTTTCAAAACATTCTATAGTTTCAAATTTATATTTTTTTGCAAGTTCTAAATAAGCTTGTTCCGCATTTTTCAGATGATTGATATCTTTTTCATGTCCATCAGCTTTCTCTTTTCTATTTGCCTTTAATTTTTCAGCTATTGATACAGGCATATGAAGAAATATAGTTAAATCTGGTTTTGGTAATCCCATTAAATCAAATTCTAATTTATCTAACCAGTTATACATTTCATTTCTTTCAGTTTTATTTTCTATTTTTCCACCTTGATGAGCCATATTAGAATAAATGTATCTATCTAAAATAACATTATATCCTTGATTTAATAAGAAATTTATTTTATCAATATTATATTTTCTATCAGCCGTATAATAAAGTGATGCGACTTTTGGATCAACGTTAGTAGATCCTTCTTCAAAATAACATTTATCAAAATTTTCTTTTCCTAAGTATGGTCCTCCTATAATTTTTCCCGTTGGTGAATTATAATTTGGAAATGAAAAGTTTTGTACTTGATACCCTTCTTCTCTTAATTTTTTTATTAATAAATTCGTTTGTGTTTCTTTACCTGAACAATCAGTTCCCTCAATTGTAATTAATTTTCCTTTCATATATTTCTCCTTTTATACAATACATGCGTATATTTTATTTTATTTTCTTCGTTTGAGCAAATAATTTGTTTTTCATATTCTTCTTTGTTAAAATGTGGAAAATATGCGTTCGCAATGCTTGTTGCTTCTATTTCAGTTAAATATATGTTGCTTGTATATTTTAATAATTCCTTATATGTATATGCTCCTCCAATGTTAAAAATTTCTTCATCAGAATTTTCATATTCTTTGATAAATTCTAAAGAGCTATGATATATTTCAACATTAGGAATATAAATGTCTTGATGAGTTAATACAATATGTTTTCTATTAGGCAACATACATGGTAATGATTCAAAAGTCTTTCTTCCCATAATAATAGTATGACCTATAGTAGTTTCTTTAAAAAATTTCATATCACCTTTTAACTTCCATATAAGACTATTATTTATTCCTAATTCATTATTTTGTCCAATTGCGGCTATTGCATTTAGTTTCATTGAGCAAGTGGAAATCTAATTTTTCCATGATGTTTATAGTTTAACACTTTAACATCTTTACATTCTTTAGAATTATCAAATTTAAAAAAATCATTAACTTCTGGATTAAGCCATAACTCTGGTGCTTTTAAATCTTCAAACTTCTCACCACGACGTATTTGCTCTTTAATTCCATCAATTTGATTTACATATATATGTGCATCTTTAACACTCCAATCTAAGGTTCCTGGTGTTAAATCTGTAACTTGTGCGAGCATATTTAATAATACTGCATATTGTGTAACATTAAATGGAAGACCTAGTGGTACATCACAACTACGTTGATGAACCCAAGCATTTAATTTACCATCTGTAACATCCCATTCACTAGACCAAACACATGATGGTAAAACTGCGGTATTTATATAATCATCTTGCCAAAGACTAATAACATTTCTTCTATCAGATTGATTTTCTTTTAAATTATTAATCAAATTTTGAATTGATTGAAATTCTCCAACAATATAACCATATGCTGTCCCAATTGTATGAGCATATTTTTTTCCATAGAATTTTGCTTTTTTAATATTTCTACCATTTTTTAAACTTTTAGCAGTCATTATATCATTTTCTATTTTTTTAAATTGCATATTATCATTGTGCTGATGCTTTGGAATACTATAAACATCTAAAACAGAAACTTCTTTATTTTCATCATATGGTATTTTTCCTGATTCATATATACGGTAAATTCCATCTTCATCTATTTCCCACTCATCCCATATATGAACATTTCTTTCTTGAAGCCATCTAACATCATTACTTTGTGCTTGATAAATCCAAAGCATTTCTAAAACTGCCTGCCTTATAAATAATTGTTTTGTTGTTAAAATTGGGAACTCCTCATCTAAATTAAAGTGAAAGTGATATGATGGAATTTTTATTGAATTTATTCCCGTTCTATTTTCAACTTCATATCCATTTGACAATATTTCTTTACATAATTTTAAATATTCTTTATCCCATTTAGCCATATTATTCCTCTATTTCATTATTAGTAAATTTTATATCTAAAAATTTTCTACTAGCAAGAAAATCACACATATGAACAAATCTTTGATATTTATTTTTAGGAACTGGTAAAACAACATCACTATAAGGATTGGTATTCCAATTACCCATATGAGATGAAATTACGCTTGCTATAAAGTTTACTTCATTTTCTGAAAGTGATAATTTATCTTTATTTTCTTTAATATAATCAGCCATTAAAATAGGATGGTCAAATCTCACATATTTTTCTTTTGTAAGGCCATGTTTTAGTCCATCATGCATTATTAGTGCTATCAGCATTAAATCTTTTTCATCATTAGTAAATGAATAACCTATAACATCATCTTCTAATATTTCATGAGCTATTTTAACAGCTGCTTTAGTATGTCTTACTAAGCCACCCTCATTTAAGGCGAAAGATGGATGATATTTTCCAGTAGAACTTGCAGCCACTTCATAAAAATAGTCTGGCAGTAATTTTATTAATTCCTCAGCCGCTTTTTTATATTTTTCATTTTTTATAAATGTAATTTCTTTTTCAAATGCATTTTTCATATTCATCACCTATAATAAGATTATCACAAACTAATGTTTGTGTAAAGAAATATCAATAAAATTTAATAAAATTTCATTTGATACATATATATACTTAGGATTAATATATATATTTGTTTCATTTTCTTTTAATATTTTATTTTTTAATAATTCTTCTACCTTTTGAATCTCTTTTATATTTTTTTTATACTTTAGAAAAAACTCTTTTTTATTTATACCATTTATTTTTCTAAAACCTAATATAAATTCATTTTGAAGTTTTTCATCTACAGTAAGTACATGAGATTCTAATTTATAATTTCCTTTTAAATAATTTGTTAAACTTCTAGTATTTTCATATCTTACATTATTTAAATAACCAGCTGCCCCTAAACCAAAGCCATAATAACTTTCATTATTCCAATATACTAAATTATGTTTCGATTCATAACTTTTTTTTGAAAAATTTGAAAATTCATATTGTTTATAACCATTTTCTTTTAACTTTTTTACTATAAAATCATACATTTTTCTTTCATTATCATCAGATTGTGGTTGATAATTATTTATATATAATTTGGTGTTTTTTTCCATTATTAAACAATATATAGAAATATGTGTAGGGTTTAGTTTTAATATTTTATTAATATCACTATCTAAATCATTTAAAGTTTGCCTGTTAAATCCATACATTAAATCAATATTTATGTTTTTAAAATGTCTAAATGCCTGTTTAATATTATTAATATTTAATTTTCTATTTAATAATTTCAAAATATTTTTATTAAATGTTTGAACACCTATACTTAACCTATTTACTTTATTTTTCAAATATAAAATTTTATCTAAAGTTAAATCTTCACTGTTAGATTCAAAAGTTATTTCGACATTTTCATTTAAATTAAATACATCTATTATTTCAAATAGTTTTTTTAATTGATTTAAATTAAGTACACTTGGAGTGCCACCACCTATATAAATAGTATTTATTTTTTCGCCTTTGTAATTTAATTCTACTTCTTTTTCCAAAGATAATAAATAATCATCTATCCACTTTTGATTTTTTAAAAGTTTGCAAAAATCACAGTAAGAACATATTGATGAACAAAAAGGAATATGAATATAAACACTCATAAACATTTTCCTTTTTTTCTATCTTTTATCTCTACATATAATTGACCAATTTCCTTATTAATCATTTCATATTCAGTTGAATTAGCAAACAAATAACGTTTTAATTTTGCATAATCTAATTTTGTTAAACCCAGTTGAATATTACTTAAAGATGATAAATCAACAGGATGAAGTTGTCCTAATTTAATTTCACCTTTTGAAAACGCTTCAATCCTCAAAGTACTTTCAGCTTGTACCTCATCTTTTATAAAAGAACCCATCTTTGAATTATCTTTAATTTTATTATTTTCTAAATCCTTAAGTGCATCAAAATATGCTTTAGCAATTACTTTCATTATTTGCGTATATTCTTCATCTATTTGACCATTTATAAATTTTTCTTCATATTCACTCTGCATTTGTTTTATTCTATTTTCAAAATTTTCATATAATCTGCTACATGTTTGTATTAATTCTTTTTCCTCATTAGATTTATTTGTTTGTGAATCATCCATAAAATCATATATTAAACTATCCACATCACAATCCATATCAAAATTCATTTCAATTATATTATTAGCATATTCAGTATAACTAAAATCAGGGTCTAATATTTCTTCTGATGTTGGTGGAACAATTATTTTACAAACGTTATTTTTTGTGTTTCTAGTTACATAATTATAATTTTTTAACTCTTCACTGACATATAATTCACGCATTATTTACCTTCTTCATCTAATTTCAAAACCGCTAAGAATGCAGAACTTGGAAGTTCAACATTACCTACCATTTTCATCCTTTTTTTGCCTTCTTTTTGTTTTTCTAATAATTTTCTTTTCCTCGTAATATCGCCACCATAACATTTTGCTAAAACATTTTTTCTTAAAGCTTTTATATCAGCTCTAGCTATTACTTTAGAACCTATTACTGATTGAATTGGCACTTCAAACAATTGTCTTGGAATTATTTCTTTTAATTTTTCTACTATTGCTTTTCCTCTTGAGTATGCGAAATTTTTATGAACAATTATACTTAATGCATCAATTACTTCACCATTTAATAATATATCCATTTTAACTAAATCGCTCGGTTTATAACCTATTAATTCATAATCAAATGAAGCATATCCTTTTGTTGAACTTTTTAATTTATCAAAAAAATTATAAACTATTTCTGATAAAGGAATTTCATAATGAATATTAACTCTTGTCTCACTAATATATTCCATGTTTATATATATTCCCCTTTTATTTTGACATAGTTCCATTATTGGTCCTATATAATTTGTTGGAACATATATATTTGTTTTTACATATGGTTCTTCTATTTGTTTTATTTTTTGCCTATCTGGCATTTTAGCTGGACTATCAATATAAATTACTTCATTATCTGTTTTTGTTATTTTATAAATTACAGAAGGGCTTGTCGCAATATGATCTAAATTGAATTCTCTTTCTAATCTTTCCTGGATTATTTCCATATGAAGTAAACCTAGAAAACCACATCTAAAACCAAATCCCAAAGCTTTTGAAGTTTCTGGTTCAAATTCCAAAGCAGAATCATTTAACTTTAATTTTTCTAAAGCTTCCCTTAGCTCCGGATATTTATTTGTTTCTATTGGATATAATCCACAAAATACCATTGGTTTCATTGGTTTATAACCCGGAAGACTTTCTTCAGCTGGATTATTTTCTAAAGTAATAGTATCTCCTACTTTAATGTCACTAATACTTTTTATACTAGCACATAAATAACCAACTTCACCACAAGTTAAAGAATTCTTTGACTCTAAATGAGGATTACTTACACCAAGTTCTGTTACCTCATAGACTGCATTTGCTTTCATGAATTTTATTCTATCTTTTAATTTAATACTACCACTTTTAATTCTAACTAAAACCACAACACCTTTATATGGATCAAAATGACTATCAAATACTAATGCTTTCAATTTATCATTTTTTTCTCCTTCTGGAGATGGTATTCTTTCAATTACTGCTTCTATTAATTCTTTTATTCCTTGACCTGTTTTAGCACTAGTTAAAATTATTTCATCTTCTTTAAATCCTAATGTTTCTAACTCTTTTTTTACTTTTGGAATATCTGCATTAGGAAGATCTATTTTATTTATTACTGGAATTATTTTTAAATCGTTTTCTATAGCTAAATATACATTAGCAAGAGTTTGAGCTTCTATTCCCTGTGCGGCATCTACTACTAATATAGCACCCTCACAAGCAGCTAAACTTCTAGATACTTCATATGAAAAATCGACATGACCTGGAGTATCAATTAAATGCATTATATAATCTTCATTTTTATAATTATAATGAAGCTGAACAGCATTTAATTTTATTGTAATTCCCCTTTCTCTTTCAATGTCCATACTATCTAATAACTGATCTTTTTTTTCTCTTTCACTAATAGCACCTGTTAGTTCTAATATTCTATCGGCAATTGTACTTTTGCCATGATCTATATGAGCTATTATTGAAAAATTTCTGATGTTTTTTTGATTCATGTTAATCACCAGTTTAATTATATCAAAAAAAAAGGCAATGTGCCACTTACCAAGAAAATTTGCAATCTAAGTTTTTTCCAGCTTTTTGATTACATGCATATAAACCAAATTTTAAATTTTTAACTTCTATCTCTCCATCTGTATTTATTACTACTTTACCACTTGATGCTTGCTTTCCTTCAATTTTTATTTTAACTGTATTAGGAATTATATATTTTCTTCCGTCTTCATAAAGTGTATATTTCCCATGTTTATATTCAACAGTAAAAGGTAAAGCCACATCATCTCTTAAATTAATAGAAGCATACATATCCTTTACAGTTGAAATAGTGCCTTCTGTATTTAATTTTGCGGAATTATACATAGTAGTTGATACTATTTTAGTAAATGGTGGCATTAATATTATTAAAATTATAAATAACATTAATATTATTAGTCCGTATTCTATCATCTGTATTCTTTTAGTATCTTCATTGACTTCTTTCATCGCACCCATATTTCATACCCCTTTATGATAATAATATATCATAAAACAGTAAACACGTGCAATAGATAATTTATTATAAAAAAAAGAGCTTTCGCTCTTATGCAGTTGGAGTAACATCATCTGATGTTCTTGAACAATACATTTGGTTAGCATTTAATTTGCCTTTTTTACCAGATATTGTACTACAATAGTAATTTCCAAATTTTAATGAAGTTGCAGTCATTGTACCATCTTCAGCTATTACTACAGAACCATCTGTTGCATTTTCTCCACTAGCTTTAACTTCAGTACTACCAATGTAGCCTACACATGAACTACCAGTTGTACATGCTGCCTTAGTACCGTTAAAGTTAACAGTATAAGGAAGACTAATTTCTTGCTCATCTGTTTGTGCAGTTGCATAAGCAACTCTTACAGCATCAATTGTTCCCCAAGCTTTATCTTTAGCCGCATTTAATTTTGAATTTTCAATTACATTTAAAATAACTGGTGTTGTGATTAAGGCGATAATAGCTAAGATAACAATGATAGCTAGTAGTTCAACCAACGTAAAACCTTTAGAATTTTTTCTCATCTATTTCACCTCCCTACTTACCTTGATATAATCGTATCATATTTTGATATTTTTAGCAATATTTTTTAAATAAGATAGTGTAAAATGTCAAACAAAAATTACAGTTCAGTCAAGACACTAGAAAAAAAGTGAGTTTTATTCACTTTTTTCTTATGATAAGACGTTCAACCTTCAAAATTTTTTATTAAAAATCCTAATATATCTAAATTTTGTTTTTTATATATTAGGATACAACACATTATCAAATCTTTCTATTTTTTTATCAATGTATTATTTCTTTATTATACTTTGTAAAAATTTCTGATATTTTTTCTTCAATATTACCTGAATTAATAAATTATTCTAATTTATTTGCCCAAAAATGTCCTTGATTGTTTAGATGAATTAAATCTGTTTCTATTATTGTTATTTTTAAATCTTTCCATTTCTAATAATAATTTTGAATTTTTTTATTTGTTTTATCTAAATTTTTAGTTTAGATCCTCAAATTGTTGTAAAAATCATTTATATATTTAGAAGTCATTAATAATTCCTCCATATTTAATATTATACATAGTCTGTTATATTATTTGTAGTAAAATGAGAAATAAAAAAGACTAAAAAGTAATTTTATTTACTTCCTAGTCCGAACTGTAACAAACAAAATTATTTTAATAGTTCTTTTAATTTATCTTTTTCTTCTTTAAGTTTTTGTCTATCTAATTCAACAATATTTTTAGGCGCTTTATTAACATAATTTTCATTTGAAAGCAGTTTTTCCCTTCTTTGAATACTATTTTTTAATTCTTCTATTTGATTGTTTTTTATTTTTTTATCTTCTAATGTTTCTTCTTTTTCAAAGAAAATTGTTGCTTTTATATTTTTTGAAATTACTTGATAAGATTTAATGTTTAACGGTTTAGTTACTATATTATTTTCTAATCTTAATACTTTTATAATTAAATCATCAGAATTTTCAAATAATATTTTTAAATCTTTTGTCATGTTATTTTTAGCCTTGATGTTTCTAAATTCTTTTATAAACTCTATTTTATCGTCTATTAGGATTTCTTCTTTTTCAAATATATAGTTTTTGTTGTATTTTGGATATTTTGAAATCATAATTGATTTTGTTTCTTTAATAGGTAGCATTTGATAAATTTCTTCTGTCACATATGGCATAAATGGATGAAGTAATTTTAATATTCCAGATAAAACGTAGTATAAAACTGATTTTGTTTCTTTTGTTTCTATTGAATATTTTGACATTTCAATGTAATAGTCACAAAAATAATTCCAAGTAAATTCATATATATTATTTCCTGCATTATTAAATTGAAATTTATCCATAAATTTTTTTACATTTTGAACAGTTTTTTCAAATTTTGTTAAAATCCATTTATCTTCTTCTTTTAAGTTTTCCAACGAAACTTCTTTTAAATCTTCTATATTTGAAAGAACAAACCTAGATGCATTCCATATTTTATTTATGTAATTCCATGTTGCTTTTATTTTATCTTCATCAAAATGCATATCTTTTCCTGCAGCAACATCTGTTGCAAGATAGTATCTCAATGAATCAGCTCCATATAATTCTATCATGTCAAACGGATCAATACCATTTCCTAAACTTTTACTAAATTTTCTTCCTTGTTTATCTCTAATTAATCCATGGATTAAGCAATACTCAAATGGCCTTTTGCCTAATAACTCTTCACCTTGAAAGGTCATTCTGTTTACCCAAAATGGTATGATATCATATCCTGTTACCAAACAATTATTAGGATAATATCTTTCTAATAATTTAGTATTATCTGGCCAACCTAGTGTTGCGAAAGGCCAAAGTGCGGAAGAAAACCAAGTATCAAGTACATCTTCATCTTGTTTCCATCCATCACCTTCTGGTTTTTCCATACCAACATATATTTCATCATCTTTATACCAAGCTGGTATTCTATGACCCCACCATAATTGTCTTGAAATACACCAATCATAGGTTATTTCCATCCAATGATTCATCGTTTTTTCATAATTTGAAGGTACAAAATGTACTTTTGTTATACCATCTTTTTGATTTTTTAATACATTATCAGCAAGTGGTCTCATCTTAACAAACCATTGTTTTTTAATCATAGGTTCTACTAAAGATCCAGTCCTTTCTGAGTGTCCAACTTCATGTGTTATCGGTTCTATTTTAATTAATAAATCTTCTTCTTTAAGTTGTTTTATTACTTCTTCCCTACATTTTTCTCTAGTTAAACCCTTATATTTACCACAATTTTCATTCATTGTAGCATCATCATTCATAATATTTATTCTTTCTAAATTATGCCTGTTTCCAACTTCAAAATCATTTGGATCAGAAGCAGGTGTTATCTTAACTGCACCAGTTCCTTTAGTAATATCTGCATGTTCATCTGCAATTACTGGTATTTTTCTTCCTACAAGTGGCAAAATTACATTTTTCCCTATTATATCTTTATATCTTTCATCATTTTCATTTACAGCTACGGCGGTATCCCCAAATAATGTTTCTGGTCTTGTTGTTGCAACATCTATATATTTATCTGAATTTTCTATTTTATATTTTAAATGATAAAAAGCACTTTTTTCTTCTGAATATATAACCTCTTCATTGGAAAGTGCAGTTTGAGCAACTGGATCCCAATTTATTATTTTTTCGCCTCTATAAATTAACCCTTTATTATAATAATCTACAAATACTTTTTTTACTGCCTTTTCTATTTGCTCATCTAAGGTAAATCTTTCTTTTGAATAATCTAATGCAATTCCTAATTTTGCCCATTGCTCTCTTATCAATGATGAATGTTCATTAGTCCATCTCCAACATTCTTTTATGAAATTTTCTCTACCAATTTCATTTTTGTTTTTTCCTTCATCCTTAAGTCTTTTAACAACTTTTGCCTCTGTTGCAATGGCAGCATGATCCATTCCAGGAAGCCAAAGACAATCATATCCTTCCATTTTTTTATATCTAATTATGATATCTTGAATCGAAACATCCCAAGCATGCCCAAGGTGTAATTTACCTGTTACATTTGGTGGGGGCAAAATAATTGAATATGGTTTTTTAGTTTCATCACCACATTTAAAATATCCATTATTTAACCAATATTCATATTTGTTTTCTTCAACTTTTTTATGATTGTATTTTTTTTCTAACATATAATCCATCCTTTCAATAAAAAAAAGTCCTTAATATAAGGACGTGATAATACGTGGTACCACCTTAATTCATAAGTTAAACTTACCTTAAAGATTTAACGCACCTTAAACGTATTTTTCTACTTAGTTTCAAAAAATCAGCTAACAAGCTACCTTCAATATTATTTGTTATTAGTTTACATCGACCACTAACTTTCTTCAAACAAATTAATATCTACTCCTCTTGGTCATTGCTTTTACTTAATTATACACATTTTTTTTATTATTTTCAACGTATTTAATCAAGTTTCGTACCACAAAGAAAACATGTGCTGGCAGTCGAAGCTAACTTAGTCCCACACTTTGGACAAATTTTAGGTTTACCATCATCCACAAAAATTGGTGCGACCTCCTTCTTAGCTTTTTCTTCTTGTGCATTTATAAAAGTTTCCTTTCTTTCATCAGGCTGTAAATTTTGATTTGTAAAAACAGTATCATTATCAAGCCTATCCTTTTGAAAACTTAAATTTTGACCATTAACAGCACTTGCTAAAGGCGTTATACTACTTTGTAAACTCTGATCATTAGTAACATTTATAAATGGATTTTGAACAGTATTTTGAGTACTAAAGTCAGATGATTTTTGGTTATTAATCTCACCCTGTTGTACATCTAAAAGATTCATAAATGGATTTTGAACAGTATTTTGAGGATTAAAATATTCATTATTTGCTAAATCATTTAATTTATCATCAACTTTTTCAGTCTTATACAATAAGTTTTGATCATTAAAAAATTCCTCAGTATCATCGTACATATGAAGCATAAATTTAGGGTTTTTATATATTAACTCTGGAAATTTATACATTGGAAATAATATAAAATATATTGCTTCATTTGAATCTAATTTATAAGCTTTTAAAAGACTTTCAATTATTATTTTATAATAATGCAAATTAAAAAAAGGTATCAGCGTTTTATAAAAAATTTCTTTTTTTAAATCCAAATTGTTAATCAGCACCTTACGATTATAAAAAGGTATATGGGCTTTCCACGAATCAATTCCCATACTTTTAAATATTTTGCCCAAACAAATTTTTACAGTCAAAAATACAATTAAGTATATTATAAAAATCATTAAAAAATATTTTCCAGTCCCTTCAAACATTCTATAACCTCCTTAAAAAAATATTATTCTCTTTTTCATATTTTAATGATGTTGCACCACCATGACCAGGATATATAACTATATCATCTGAATATTTAATTATTTTATTTAAGCTTTTTTTCATTTCTAAATCATTTCCTGTATAAAGATCTGTTCTTCCTATTGAATTTTTAAAAAGAAAATCACCCGTAAACATACATTTTTCATTCTGAAAATAATAAGTTACACTATCTGATGTATGCCCTTTTGTAAAAATCACTCCAAATGAAAACTTACCAATTTTATATTCTTTTTCTTCAAAATTTTTAAATATTAAAGAATCATCAAAATATTTTAATGCACCTATATGATCAGCGTGATAATGAGTTACTAAAATTTTTAATAACTTTTTATCTCCAATATATTGCCTTATTTTCTCATAATCATCAGCAGGATCTATTATAATAATTTCATTATCTATTTCCAAAATATAACAATTAGCTTGTAAAAAACCAAGTGGTAATACTTTAATCTTCATTTTAAATTTCTAAATTTATTATAAGTATCCCTTAAATTCGTTTTTTTTATGCAAGTTTTTTCTGATTCTTTATTTGAAGCATTAGTTACAATTTTTGATTGCAACTTCATTTTTAAATCTTGTGGATTTTGATTAAAACCCCTTTTTACAATTCCATTTAAAATAATATTTTTATTGTCTTTATTAACAATCATATTATAACACCCACTAACACTTACCAGTTTCTAAATATTTTTTTATAGGTCCATATGTTTTACGGTACCCATCAATAATTCCATATTTATTAATCGCTTCTAAATGCTTTTTAGTCGGATAACCCTTATGATTTTTAAATCCATATTGTGGATATTTCTTATCAACTTCATATAATAACCTATCTCTCGTTACTTTAGCAATCACACTAGCCGCAGCTATTGTATAACTTTTAGCATCGCCTTTTATTATTGGCATTACTGGAATATCAATTTCTATTGGCATAGCATCAGATAAAACAAACTCTAATGATATTTGTTTTTGAACTTCCTTTATAGCTATTACCATTGCTTTTCTACTTGCTTCATAAATATTTATTTCATCAATTTCTTCGCTTGAAACTATACCAATACCATATACTGTATTATTAATTATATAATCGTAAAATAAATTTCTTTTTTTCTCTGATAGTTTTTTTGAATCATTTAAACCATCTAATTTAAAATCTTTAGGTAAAACAACACAAGCTGCAACTACAGGCCCATATAAAGGACCTCTTCCAGCCTCATCAGTTCCACCAATTATATTTATATTTTTATCGTATAATTTTCTTTCATATTGCCATAAGTCCATGTTATTCCTACCTTCATAATATAAGTATAACATTTTTTATAAAATAGATATATAGAAAACAATTAATTCATATAAAATTTATTCTTTTCAAACAACTTTTTCTTACTTAATTTTTTTATCATCAAACATTGAAGAATATGAGCAATTTTGGTATGTAAATTATTCTGATTAGACATTTGCTTTACTAATATTGAATATATACCATAATTATTAGCTCCAAAAATATCAGTTAATATTTGATCACCTATCATACATGCATTTTCCTTTTTAACTTTTAACATTTTTAATGCAGTTTCATAAGCCTGCTGTGTAGGTTTTTTAGCTGAATAAAGTGAAGGAACATTTAAAGTTTTAGAAACAGGCAAAACCCTTTTCGAATCATTATTTGATATTAATATTATTTTAAACTCTTTTAAACTGCTAAATAATTGCTTTATTTCATAAGAAATATTTAAATCATCAACCTTAGCAATTGTTCCATCAATATCAAATAACAAACAAGTTATGCCTTTTTCTTTTAATTTTTTATAATCAATATCACATACACTATTAAAATAAGCTTTAGGAATTACACATTGTACCGCTTTTTTATCTCCAATCATTACCTTGAAAAAAGTTTTTAACATTATTTTACTTTTCATTTTGAAAAAATAATCACATATGTGATTATTTACTTTCTTTTTCTAATTTAGCAATGACACTTTTTGATACTTCAATAACTTTTTTCTTTACAGCATTTGCTGATTTTTCAACAACTGGAGTTCCTTTTTCAATTGTATAGTTAACTAATTCTTCTGCAGCTTCTTGTAATTTTTTTGCTTGTTTTTTAGCCTCAGCTAAAACTGTTTCTTTATCTAAATTAGCTAAACCCTCTTTTATTTCTTCAATTTTTTCATTAACAGTTTCTTTAACATCATCTGCTGAAATATTTTTTACTTTCATTACTAAATCATCTAACATTTTCTTAAGATCTTCTCTTGTTTCTTTACCATTTTTAGGTGCGAATAATAAACCTAAAGCTGCTCCTACACCAGCACCTAATGCAAATTTTGCAATTCCATTACTCTTCTTCACTTTCTTTTCCTCTCTTTCTTTTAAGAATTTTACCAATTGCTGTCGAAAAAAATCCAACTATACTATCACTGAATCCAACAACAGCATCAGTAGTACTGTCGATAATAGAAAAAAATCCATTCAATTTATTAGATTTCATACTAATATCATCGACAAATTTATCAACTTTATCTAACGTTTTGATAGCGTTGATAACTAAAATAATTAATGCAATCACTAATACAATTAATAATGTATAAAATATTAGTGAATATGTATCGGCTAATGTTAATGTCATTATTTATTCTCCTTCTCATACATTGAATCAATTAAACTAAATAATTCTTCATCACTTATTTTTCTAGGTTGTTTTTTTTCCTCATCTTGTGCGGGCTTTTCCATTTCCTCTTCTAAAAGATCAGTTAAATCATTTTCTTTAGGATTTGAATGTCTTGGTTTTTCATCCAAAGTCTTTGAAGAAAAATCCTCATCAGCCTGCTTAGTATCACCTTCTTTTTCATCAAATAATACCCTATTACCACCGAATAAAGTAGTTTCAATGTCTGATTCTAATCCACCATATGCTTTATTCCTTATCGCATCTACATTTGCTTCTTTCGCACTATAATATGAAGAACGAACTTCCCCCTTAGAAGACGTTTCATCTTTTTGATAACCTTTATCAATAATACCATAAACAGGTGAAATTATTGGAGAAGGTCTAAAAGATTTTTTTTCTTCCCTAGGTGGATTATAAACTTCTTTAGGTTGAATTTTTTTCTCCTCTTTTTTCCTTGGTTTAACATCTATTGTATCAAAATCATTATCATCAAAAAAAGGAAATTTATGCTCGCTTTCTTGAATATTTTCTTCACTTTCTATTTCTTTTGTTTCATGAATTTCAGAACGTGTAACTTTAGGTGAAGGTATTTCAACACTTATAACCTCTTTTTGAATTTCTTCCTTTTCTATTGGTTCTTCTACTTCTTCAGTAAATAAATTTTTAAATTTATCTAATAATCCCATCTTTATACACCTCTACTTTTCCTCATAACGTAAAAAGCTACTTTCATTTTCTTTTTTAGAACTAAATACATTATATTTTTCCTCTTTATTAGTTAAAAAATTGTCTTCCAATGATAATTTTACAATCTTACTATTGTATTTTATTGTCGATAAAATGTATGAACTATTTAAAACAGTATCATTAATATCATCCTTAGGTACTAATGCTTCTATTTTAGCATAATTATATACAAATACAATTAAATATAAATCATTTTGCTTTGTTATTTCTAAATATCCCACATTTCCTTTATTATTAATTTTTCTTGAATAATATTTGCTATTATCAACCTTATAATTAACAGACTTTTTATAATAATAACTTATCTCATCTAAATATAAGTAATAATAAATGCCATTAGAATATAACTTATCATTAGAACCACTACTGTCGATATAAGTTACGCCTCTTGGAACGTAATATTTATATCCTCTTCCCACACGGTTATATAAAGTATTTTCCTTTGATAGAACAACATTAACTATATTATCAATCTTAGTTGTATCAATTCTAACAATACTACAGCCTGTTAGAAGTAGTGTCATAAGTCCTAAAAGAATTTTTTTCTTCATATACACACCTGCTTACTATAAATTATAACATTTTTTCCCATTTTTCAAAACAAAATTTTATTTTACATGTAAAGTTTTGTACACATCAACCATATAAATAGGAAACCCTAATGAAACAAAACGTTTTTCATATTCTGTTTCAACATTATCAAAATCATCTTCATGAAGATTTAAAGATATATTTCTTATTTTATAATTATAATCAACATAAGATTTTAATGAAAATTCAAATAATTTTCTATTATCAGTTTTTTGAATTATATGATAATTTTCTTTAAATATTAAATCATATCGCTTTAAAAATTTCTCACTTGTAAGCCTTCTGTCTTCATGCCTATTTTTAGGCCATGGATCAGAAAAATTTAAATATATTGTATCTATTTCTTTATCAAAAATATTTTCTATCCCAGTTGCATCAAATCTAATTAATTTTAAATTTTTTAAATCAAACATTTCTAATTTTTCTGTTGCTCTTAAAATAACACTATCAAATTTTTCTATACCAATAAAATTAATATTAGGATATTTTATAGCCATACCTATGATAAAATCACCTTTTCCCATTCCAATTTCTAAATGAATTGGATTATTATTTTGAAATAGTGTTTTAAATTTCCCTTTATATTCTTCAGGATTTTGAATAATGTAATTAGATTTATTTATTTTTTCCTTCGCACCTTTTATGTTTTTTAATCGCATTTTATCACCTCTAACATTATAACATAATCACCATAAATAAACAAAAGCATATAATTAAATTGAAAGGAGTTAATTAACTTGAAAAAAGATCGCGATTGTAATATGGCTTACCCTATTTATCCTCAAATGGTTCCAAATTATGGGGGTGTAGTAATGCCAGGTCAAATGATACCAATGCCAGGAAATAATTATATGGCTAATGATTTAAGTAGTATTAACAATCAAATTAATAATTTAGAACAAAGAATTACCAGACTAGAAAATATAATTAATAAAAATAATTATAGTACTTATAACAGTTCAAATTATCAAATGATGTAAAAACCAAGAGATTAAACCTCTTGGTTTTATTATCCAATTTTACCAACAAAATACTTCTTTTTACCTCTTCTTAGAACAACAATATCACCATCAATAGCCATATCGCATTTTACTACATAATTTTCACTAGTGATTTTTTCTTCATTTATTGTAATACTACCAGCATTTACAAATTCTCTAGCTTCTCTTTTGCTTTGACATATTTTACTATTTACCAAAAGATCAATAATATTTTCTCCATCAAAACATTCAAACCTAGGAACATCTTTAAAAATATTATTAATTTCATTTTTAGATAAATCTTTAACTCTACCAGTAAATAATGCTTCACTCATTTTTTTAGCATTATCAGCTTCTTCTTTTCCATGTAAAAATGTAATAACTTCCATAGCTAAAGTTTTTTGAGCAAGCCTTTCCTCAGGCTTTTCTTCATGCTTTCTTTCAATATCTTCAATTTCTTCTTTAGTTAAAAATGTAAATATTTTAAGATAATCAATTACTTTCTCATCATCACTATTAACTAAATATTGATAAATTTCATAACTAGAAGTTTTATTTTTATCAAGCCAAAATGCGTTACCTTCACTTTTGCCAAATTTTTTACCATTTTTATCTGTAACTAAAGGCATAGTAAATCCATAAACTTCCTTACCTGTTTTTTTTCTAATCAAATCAATACCAGCCGTAATATTTCCCCATTGATCAGAGCCAGCACATTGCATAACACAATTTTTAGTTTCATATAAATGTAGAAAATCTAAAGCTTGCATAATCATATAAGAAAACTCAGTAAAAGTAATACCACTATCTAATCTTCTTCTGATAATATCTTTATCAAGCATATAATTTACATTAAAATACTTACCATAATCTCTTAAAAAATCAATAAAATTAATGTCTTTACACCAATCATAATTATTAACAACATCAAATCCAAATAAATCAGTTACTTGTTTTTTCAACGCTTTAAAATTAGACTCAATTTCTTCAACACTTTTCATTGGTCTTTCTTCAGTTGGTCTAGGATCGCCTATTCTACCCGTCGCTCCACCGATTAATAAAATAGGCCGATGCCCTGCCTTTTCTAATCTTTTACTAATTAAAAATGAAGATAAATGTCCTAGATGAAGACTATCAGCAGTAGGATCTGTTCCGATATAAAATGTCATACCACCTTCATTTAATTTTTTTTCTAAATCATCTCCAGCTTCATCTTTAATAAGTCCACGCCATTTTAATTCATCATACAATTTCATAATTTAACCTCCATGTTTTTAATAATTTGAACACTTTTACTACATCCAATTCTACTCGCACCAGCATCAATCAAATCAGTCATTTGTTTAAATGTTTCAATGCCTCCACTAGCTTTTATTTCTAAAACTTCAGACTTGTGTTCATGAATTATTTTTACATCTTCAACCGAAACACCTCTTTTACCAAAACCTGTGTTAGTTTTAATAAAATTAACATAAGTTTCATTACAAATTTCAGTCATTTTAATAATTTCTTCTTTTTTTAATAAAGAAGTTTCAATAATAACTTTTAAAGTCTTACCATCTATATTATCTCTAACTTCTTCAATTTCTTTCTTAACATAACCATAGTCTTTATCCTTTAAAGCTCCAACATTAATAACCATATCAATTTCATCCGCACCATTTTCAATAGCTTCAATGGCCTCATATGATTTAACCTTAGGTGTATTCATACCAAGTGGAAAACCAACAACACAACAAACTCCAACATTACTATCCTTAAGCAAATCAGCTGCTAAAGGAACATAATAAGGATTAACACATACAGTTTCAAATCCATAATCAATAGCTTCTTTACATAATTTAGTAATATCTTCTTCTTTAGCATCCATCTTTAAATTTGTATGATCAATATACTTTCCAATTTCCATATAATTCCTCCTTAAAAAAATACCATGAATTATAAGGACGAATTGCTCGCGGTACCACCTTATTTCATAGTATTAATATGCTCTTTCATCAGATAACGGTGATTAACCGACTTGACTCCAAATTTGTATTTCATTTTAAAAACCCTGGTTAGTTTTCATCAAACACTAACTTTCTTATTACCAGTTTTTAAAACTACTAAAATTTTTCACCATCAATTTAAATAGATAATATCATAATTTTATTTGTTTGTAAATACCAGCACTTTATGGTTGTTATTGCCTTTATCGTGCCCTGTAGATTTTAAAGCCATATCTTTATATAATTCTAATGTAGCACTGTTAATATAATTATAACTTAATATATCGTTTTTTCTATTATTTTTTTCAGTATATTCCAAATTACTGCTTAAAGGCATACCCAATATATTACAAATAAGATCAACAGCATCTTCACCTTCACCATCAAGTTGAAGAAATTCTGAAATTGTCATACCTTTATGCCTCAAAAGAAAATTATTTAATTTAAGCTTATCACAAACATCTAAATCATCATGTAAATACTTATATAAATAATATAATTTATTAACAACATTAATATTATCAGTGTATCTTAACATATCAAACTTACTTCCCTTAAAATAACTTTTATGATTAAAAATAAGTTCTTCTTGATAATCATCAAAATTAAATTTAAATAAATCACATTCACTAAGATCGATATTATTTTTTATTAATGCACTTTCGATTAAATTAACTTCATTAAAATCAAATCCTAAAGCTAATAATTCATCAGGTAAACAATTTAAAACATAGCCAAGCTTAGTAAGTCCTAAAGATACTAATTTATATTCCAATTTTGAAGGAAGATTTAATATACAAATATTAGTCTTTAAGTCAATCATTTTACAACAATATTAACCAATCTATTTGGAATAACGATAACTTTTACAATATTTTTGTCTTCGGTAAACTTCCTAACATTTTCATTTTCTAAAGCTAATTGTTCCATCTTTTCTTTAGTAGTATCAATGCCTACATTAGCCTTGCCTCTAACTTTACCATTTACTTGAAAAATAAGTTCATAACTTTGATCAACTGTTTTTTCCTCATCATAACTAGGCCAAGTACTTTCACATAAAACATTACCTAATTTATATTTATCATTAATCTCTTCAGTAATATGAGGAGCGAATGGATTTAATAAATGAACTAAAACTCTTAAATCATCTTTAGTAATACTTTCCATACTATCATACTCATTCATAAGAATCATTAAAGAAGATATAGCCGTATTAAACTTCATAGATTTAATATCATTAGTAACTTTCTTTATAGTTTTATGAGCTAAAGCTTCATTACTATATCCTTCATTATTATTTAATCTTTCGCCAATTTTCCATACTCTATCTAAAAATCTTTTACACCCTTTTAAACTATTTGTACTCCAAGCTGCATCCTTTTCATAATCTCCAATAAACATTTCATAAAGTCTTAATGCATCTGCACCATACTCTTCGACCATATCATGAGGATTAATTACATTACCCTTTGATTTACTCATCTTTTCACCATCAGGTCCTAGAATCATTCCATGTGAAGTTCTTATATCAATTGGTTCTTTATTAGGAACAAGATTAATATTATATAAAAATTGATTCCAGAATCTAGCGTAAAGTAAATGACGAGCTGTGTGCTCCATACCACCATCATACCAATCAACTTTACCCCAATAATTTAATGCTTCTTTTGAAACAAATTCTTTATCATTATGAGCATCCATATATCTTAAGAAATACCATGAAGAACCAGCCCAGTTTGGCATTGTATCAGTTTCTCTTCTAGCGTGTCCTCCACATTTAGGACAAGTAGTATTTACCCATTCATCGATTCCAGCAAGTGGACTTTCACCATCCTCAGTAGGTTCATAATTAGCAACATCAGGAAGTAATACAGGTAATTTTTCATAAGGAACGGCTACCCAACCACAATGTTCACAGTAAACAAGTGGGATAGGTTCTCCCCAAAATCTTTGTCTAGAAAATACCCAATCTTGTAAACGATAGTTAACCTTACTATTACCAATATGTTTTTTTTCAATCTCTTCAATCATTTTATTAATAGCATCATTTTTATTTTCCATACCATTTAAAAATGAAGAATTAATATATTTTCCATCACCTGTATAAGGAAGATTATCACCTTCAATTACAGGAATAATATCAATATTAAACTTTTTAGCAAATTCATAATCACGTTCATCGTGTGCGGGAACTGCCATAATTGCACCCGTACCATAATTCATCATAACATAATCAGAAGCCCAAATTTCAATTTCTTTACTACTAAAAGGATTTATTGCTTTAATACCATCAATTTTAACACCCGTTTTTTCTTTTGCAAGTTCAGTTCTTTCAAATTCTGTTTTAGTTAAAGCATATTCTTGATATTTTTTAACTTCCTCTAAATTATTAATTTTATCTTTTAATTTTTCAATAATAGGATGTTCTGGTGCAATAACCATAAATGTCGCCCCAAAAATAGTATCAGGTCTTGTTGTATAAACTTTTAACACCTCATCAGTATCTTTTAATTCAAAATTAACTTCTGCTCCAGTTGATTTACCAATCCAATTTATTTGTCCTAATTTAACCCTTTTATTAAAATTAGTATCATCAAGTCCCGTAATTAAATCTTCTGCATAATCACTCATCCTAAGCATCCATTGTTCTTTTTCCTTTTGAACAACCTTACTACCACATCTTTCACAAACACCGCCAGCAGAATCTTCATTAGATAAACCTGTTTTACACTTTGGACACCAATTAATATTTTTCTTAGCCTTATAAGCCATACCATTTTCATAAAACTTTAAAAATTGCCATTGAGTCCATTTATAATATTCAGGATCAGTAGTAGAAAATTCCCTACTCCAATCAAAAGAAATACCCAATTCTTTTATTTGTTGTTTAAAAGTTTTTATGTTTTCTTTAACTGCATCTTTAGGATGAATATGATTTTTTATTGCATATTGTTCAGCAGGAGCACCAAAAGCATCCCAACCAATAGGAAATAAAACATTATATCCTTCCATTCTTTTTTGTCTAGCAACAGTATCTAAAGCAGTATAACTTCTAGCATGTCCAACATGTAAACCCGCACCAGATGGGTAAGGAAATTCTACCAATAAATAATATTTTCTTTTATCATCTAAAGTATTAGCCACAAAACTATTATTATCATCCCAATATTTTTGCCATTTATTTTCTATTTCTTTTATATCATACATCTTTTTTAACCTCCATTTTCTTTAAAACAACACTTAATAACTTATAAACCAAAAGCATAAGTGGTAATAAAATAACAAATCCAATACACATTTTCAATAAAAAATTATCAAAAATTTCAATAATACTGCACGTCAAAGCTATTATAAAAGCGTTTGATAAAGCAAGTATATGTGCGAATAGTTTCAAATTAACTTTATCAAAATCTATTTTATAAGCTTGCTTAAAAAAATCTAATTGTTTACTTGTTTTAAATTTTTCAAAACCTTTTTTTCTAAAAATTACAATGAAAAAATAAAATAAATAAATAAACACAAAACAAAATAAAAATGTTAATAAATACTTCATAAATCCTCCTATTATATAAAAAAATATTATAAATTATAAGGGCGTATATAACGCGGTACCACCTTATTTCATAATATTTTTATTATCTCTATACCGTAACGCAGTCAAACGTCTTATGCTTATCACACAAGAAGCTAATAAGTAAGTTCATAACAGATAAAGAAAAGTTTTCACCAACCACTTTTTCTCTATACTTTATCAAATTATTACTACTCTTAAATCATAGCCTTTAATTATCTTTTGCTTTTCCAAATAATTTTAATAATTCTAAGAAAATATTAATGAAATCTAAATATAATTGTAAAGCACCAAATATAGCTAAATTATCTTCACTCATAACAGCTAAATCATCCATTTTTCCAATTCTTTGAACATCATATGCTGTTAATCCAATAAATACAATTACAGTTATAGATGAAATAACCAAATCAAATCCTTGACTTTTAAAGAAAATATTCAAAATTGAACAAACTATAATACCAATTAAAGCCATTAATAAATATGTTCCAATATTTGACAAATCCATTTTAGTTGTCGCACCTATAATCGCAAACAATCCAAAAATTATAGCCGATACTAAGAATACAAATATTATAGATGACATTTCATAATAAAGAAATACTGAAGAAAATGTCAACCCATTTAATACAGAATAAATCATAAAACATATCTTAGCAGTTACAGGGCTCATTTGTCGAATTCTTAGACTTAAAAAAACTACAACAACAAGTTCAACAATTATAATTGCAAGTAGTCCACTACCTTCAATCATTTTCAACATAGCAACTGGATTTAAAGAAACATAATATCCAACCGCAAAAGTTAATAATAAACCTAAAAACATCCAACCAAATACCTTTGGTAAAATTTTACTATTCATTCTATTCCTCCTTTCATTAATTATATCATTTTTATATAATCTTGTAAAATTATAATTTTAATGTCAAAAAAGAAATAAGTTTCCCTATTTCTTTAGTAATTCCATAGCTTTACGCATTTTTAAATCATATTTAACAATTTCCAAACCACCAAATGTTTTTAAGAAATCATCTTCCTTCATTTGATATTTTTCAGCTAATTTTTTAGACTCTTCCTTAGCTTCATCATCAGAAATTTCAATTTTCTCAGCCTCAGCAATCTCTTCAAGCATCAATCTATAAGTAATTCTCTTAATAGCTTCAGGTCTCATTTGATCTTTTAAAGCAGTTTCATCTGAATTTGTAAATTGATAAAATTGTTCTAAACTAATTCCTTGCATCTTTAAATTTTCAGCATATTGAGAAATCATTCTATCTAACTCTTCAGCAATCATAGCTTCAGGAATTTCAACCTTAACATCCTTAGCAGCAGCCTCTAATAAATCATCCATATATTTATTTTCAGCATCCATTTCTTTACGAGCTAAAATATTTTCAGAAATTTGAGCTTCTAACTCTTCTTTAGTATTAATTCCTTCCATACCTAAATCTTCAAAAAACTCTTTATCTAACTCAGGAACTTTAATTTCTTTAACTTCATGAACCTTAACTTTAAATAAAGCTTCCTTACCTTTTAAATCTTCAGCATGATAATCCTCAGGGAAAGTAACCTTAACATCCTTTTCATCTTCAGATTTTAAACCAATCAATTGATCTTCAAATCCAGGAATAAAAGTGCCACTACCAATCTTTAAAGAATAATTTTCGCCTTTTCCACCATCAAAAGCTTTACCATCAATAAATCCTTCAAAATCAATAACAGCTACATCACCATTTTCAATCTTACCATCCTTTAATACATCCTCAGCATATCTTTCACGCATAGAGTCAATAGATTGTTTGATTTCTTCAGCACTAGCTTCTACTTTATCCTTTTTAACACCTAAACCTTTATATTTTCCTAAAGTAATTTCAGGTCTCATAGTTAACAAAAATTTAAAAGTAATTTTTTTATCATCAACATGAGTTAAATTCATCTCAGGACGAGCAACAATCTTCTCCATATCTTCCTTATTATCAACTAATAATTTTTTATATGCTTCATCCGCAGCTTCATCAGCCGCATCCATATATAATGACTCCATACCATATTTTTTAATAAAAATATCCTTAGGAGCTTTACCAGGTCTAAAACCATCAATCTTAGCTTTTTTATTTGCCTTATTAAAAGCCTTATCTAAAGCTTCTTCCCAAATCTTACCTTCAATTGTAATTTCAATTTCTTTTTCACATTTTGCCATATTCTTCCTCCAATTTCTATATCCATACACCAAAGCCAATAGCTACCATACTTAAAAGTAAACCAGCTGACCAAAATAATCTAACAACATCAACTTCACTCCAACCCAACTTTTCAAAATGATGATGAAGTGGTGCCATCAAAAGAACTTTAGTATGAAACTTACTTATTGCAATCCATTGCACAATAACACTTAATGTTTCCAAAACAAACACTCCAGCCACAATAATTAACGTAATCTCATGATTAGTAATAATTGCTACAGTAGCGAGTGCTGCACCTAAAGATAAAGAACCCGTATCCCCCATAAATATTTTTGCAGGATAACAATTATAAACTAAAAATCCAACTAAAGAACCTACAAGCACAAAACAAAATATTGCAACCTCTTCATTACCAGCAGCCCAATCAGCACCCCAAGTAATAATACCAAAAGCAAAAAATGCTATAGCTGAAAGTCCACCAGCAAGTCCATCAAGTCCATCAGTAATATTAACAGCATTACTACTACCTACAAGTACAAATAGTAAAAACATTCCATAAAGCCAGCCTAAATTAATCTTAATACCAAGCGTATGAATATCAACAACCGGCTCATTACCACTACTTAAAAACATATAGAAAAATATTAAAGCTACAATAATTTGTAAAACAAGCTTCCAAAATATACTAAGCCCATCATTATTATGCCTTTTAATAATCAAATAATCATCAACATATCCAAATATTGCATACGCAATAAACACAAATAATACAATAAATAAATTAGTAGAAAATTCAATCTTTCCAGTAAGCACCAGAGCTATCATAATTAAAACCGTTGGAATAATAAATATTATTCCACCAGTAGTTGGCGTTCCGTTTTTTTTCTTATGTCTTTCACCTAAACTATTAGATACTTGCTGTCTTATATGTTTTTTCTTTAGCCATTTAATAGCAAAATAGCCAAAAACGACTGAAAAGGAAAAACCTAACATAATTGATAAAACCGCTTTGGCTAATACTAACATATCCTCATCTCCAAGCACAACAATTATAACATTTTTTACTATATTTTGTACATACCTACTTTAAAATTTCTACCACTTTATCAAGCCTATCAATAACAGGAAAACCTTTTCCATCCATGTCTAAATCAAATTTAATTCCAATTCCATCAGCATTTTTCCATTCAATCAAATTCTGAACATAATCATCAACCAAAATGGCATCTTTAGCACACACCATCTTAGTTTTAGAAATAGACTTTGGAACCGAAATAATATTTATATCGTCTAAATGGTTTCTTATTATATTTACTTTTTCTAAAACCTCATCCAAAGAAACAACATGAGTTAAAATAGCAACATCATAAAATTTGCTAAGTTTTTTAATATTACTAAAAGCATTATTAATCTCACAAGAATTTTCCAAAACAACTTTCCAATCTAAATTCTTATAAAACAAATAAAATTCTCTTTCAGTTTTCATATTTTTCTCATTTGCCATCTTATAAGAAACATCAATAGAATTATAAATAACCCCATCAAAATCAATGTATAACTTTCTCATAAACCCTCCAATACAAAAAGAAGTTATTCTATTTTAAAGCATCTAATAACTCAGCTTTTTTCATTGTAGAATAACCTTCAACATTTTTTTCTTTAGCTAATTTTTTAAGTTCTGCAACTGTCATTTTAGATAAATCAGTTTTTTCTTCTTTAACAGCCTCTTTCTTAACTGTCTCTTTTTTAGTTTCTTCTTTTTTTACTTCTTTTGAAACTTTTGCTTTATATTCCTTGCCTTCTAATGCAGCTTTAGCAGCATTAACAATTTCAGTAAATGCTTTTGGATCATCAACAGCAATTTCAGCAAGCATCTTTCTATTAATTTCAATATTAGCTTTATTTAAACCACTAATAAATTTAGAATAACTAATTTCATTTAAACGGCAAGCCGCATTAATTCTAGTAACCCATAATTTTCTAAAATCTCTTTTTCTATTTTTTCTATCTCTATAAGCATAAGCTCCTGAATGCATAACTTGTTCTTTAGCTGTTTTATATAATCTGTGCTTACTACCGAAATAACCTTTAGCTTGTTTCAAAGCTTTTTTACGGCGAGCACGATGAATAGTTCCACCTTTAACTCTCATTTTAATTCCTCCCTTTACTTATTAATTAAATCTTTTAATCTTCTTGTATCAGATATACTTAAACCTGAATCATGATGTCTTCTTCTTCTTGATTGATTACTCTTATGAGTTAACTTATGATTTTTGTTAGCTGGTTGAAATTTAACTGAACCACTTTTTCTAACCTTTAAAACTTTTGATAACCCTTTATGTGATTTTGCTTTAATTTTAGCCATAATCTTCCTCCTATTTTTCCTTATTTGGTGCAAGTATCAATGCCATAATACGACCTTCAAGTTTTGGCATTTGTTCAATAATTGCAACATCCTTTGCCTGTTCTGCAAAACGCATAAGAACTTCTTTACCCAAATTACTATGAGTAATTTCTCTACCTTTAAATCTAACACTAACCTTAACCTTATGACCTTTTTCTAAATACTTAGTTGCATTTTTAAGTTTAGTATTAAAATCATGAACATCAATAGTAACAGATAATTTATACTCTTTCATATCTAAATTAGCTTCACGTTGTCTTTTCATGTTCTCTTTTTGTTTCTTCTTGCTTTCATACTTATAACGATTATAATCCATTATTTTACAAACTGGTGGTTTACCACCTGGATTCATAAGTACTAAATCAAATCCTGCATAATTAGCCAAAGTAAGTGCATCTTTAATTGGTTTAACACCTAACTGTTCACCATTAGGACCAATTACCATAACTTCCTTTGCTCGTATTTGTTCGTTAATATACAAACCTTTTTCCTTTGCGATACTAGACACCTCCAATAAAAAAGTGAATACAAAGAGTATCCACCTGCATTAATAAACATCAGCATTTACCCATCGCCTATAAGCAATCAGGTGAGAAGTGGACACTTCTTCTTTCCTTTTCAAATTACACAACAGATTATACACAAATTTACTATACATGTCAACAATCTTCATGTAATTTTTCGATAATATCCTCAATTTTTTTAGCATGATCGATTGTATCATCGTAAACAAACTTCAAATCAGGTATTTGTCTAATCTCTACTCTGTCCCTGAGTTCATGTCTAATAAAACCACTAGCTTCTTTTAAAATTTTTAAAACTTCATCTTTTTTGCTTTCATCCAAAACCGTAAAATATACCTTGGCAAATGATAAATCACCACTAACCTTTACATCAGTTATAGTAACAAACTTAATACCATTTTTTACCTCATTAGCAATTATATAACTAATCTGTTCAATCAAAGCATCAGAAATTCTCTCTATTTTAACACTCATCTAGCAATCTCCACCATTTCATAAGCTTCTATAATATCTCCAACTTTAATATCATTAAAATTATCAACAGTAATACCACATTCATAACCTTTTTTAACTTCTTTAACACTATCTTTTTCACGTTGTAAAGAACCAATTTTACCATCATAAATAACAACACCATTACGAATAACTCTAGCATTACTATCACGTCTGACAGCACCATCAGTTATAAAAGAGCCCGCAATATTACCAATCTTAGAAAACTTAAATATTTGTCTAATCTCAGCAGACCCTAAAACATTTTCTTCATATTCAGGATCAAGCATACCCTTCATAGCATTTTCCATCTCTTCAACTGCTTTATAAATAATATTATAAAATCTAATTTCAACGCCATCAGCTTTAGCTTTATCTTTAATTATATTACTAGGTCTTACATTAAAACCAATAATAATAGCATTAGAAGCCTTAGCTAAAACAATATCACTTTCAGTAATGCCACCAACACTACTTCTAATAACATTTATCTTAACTCCATCAACTTCAATCTTCTGTAAACTATTTTTAACAGCTTCACTACTACCATTTACATCAGCTTTAATAATAACATTTATCTCTTTTAAACCTTCACCAATTTGAGCAAATAAATCATCCAAAGAAACAGATGCTTTAGCTTTATTTTCTTTTTCTTTAGCTTGAATAGCCCTTTTAGCAGCAATTGCCTTAGCTTCCTTTTCACTTTCAAAAGCCATAAACTTATCACCAGCTGAAGGTACACCATTAAGACCAGTAATTTCAACAGGTTGACTAGGTAAAGCCATTGTAATCTCTTCACCCTTATCATTACGAAGTGTTCTTACCTTACCAAAAAAACTACCAACAACAACAGGATCACCTAAACGTAAAGTACCATTTTGAACCAAAACAGTAACAATAGGTCCTAAATGTTTATCTAACTTTGATTCAACAACCGTACCCATCGCATAACGATTAGGATTAGCTCTATAATTATTAACTTCAGAAACAAGCAAAATATTTTCTAAAAGCTCATCAATACCATCGCCATTAACAGCAGAAATTTGACTAAATATAACATCTCCACCCCACTGTTCTGGCATAAGACCAGCCTCAGCCATCTCATTCATAACCTTATCAGGATTAGCACCTGGTTTATCCATCTTATTAACAGCTACAATAATAGGAACGCCAGCTGCCTTAGCATGATCAATAGCTTCTCTAGTTTGAGGCATAACACCATCATCAGCAGCTACTATAATAATAACAATATCAGTTATACTAGCACCTCTAGCACGCATTTCAGTAAAAGCCGCATGTCCAGGAGTATCAATAAATGTAATCTTTTTTCCATCTCTTTCAACTTGATATGCACTAATAGCTTGAGTAATTCCTCCAGCCTCACCTTCAGCAACATTAGTCTTTCTAATTGCATCAAGTAAAGTAGTTTTACCATGATCAACATGTCCCATAATAGTAACAACAGCAGGTCTAGTAACTAAATCCTCTTCCCTATCAGTTACCTCAAATTCTTCAAAATTAGCTACATCTAAAGTAGATTCCTTCTTTAATTCTTTGCCATAATCTAAAACAATAATTTCTGCATTTTCAAAAGAAACAGGACTATTAATATTAACCATCAAACCTAAAGAAAATAATTTCTTAATAAGTTCACTAGCTGCAATATTCATATCTTTAGCAAGCTGTGATATAGTCATATTCTCTTTATACAAAATAATATTATCATTATCTATAGGTGCATTACTTTGCAATTTTTCCTTACTTTTATACATTGCTTTTTTCTTTTGAGCAAATGCTTTCTTATTATCAGGCTTTTTAACCTTTTTAGGTTTTTTCTTAGAATCAATTCCGCTCTCTTCCAAAGCTACCTCTTCAGCAATTTCTTCATCTTCCATCTCTTCACTAATTTCATCAAAACTACTGTCAAGCATAATAATAGCTTCCTCATCAAGCACATCATCAGCCGTTTTAACATCAATATCTAGCTCTAAACATTTATCTAAAACCTCTAAAACATCACGGTTAATATCTTCCGCATATTCTCTCACGCTCATCATACTTAAGCACCTTCTTTCTAATCTAATAAACTATTTAATTCATCAAACACCTTATCATCAACAGTAGTTTCCAATTGCCTATTTAATATTTTACTATTTTTAGCTTTTAAAAATACCTCTTTATCTTTTTTTAAATAAGCTCCTCTACCATTAACCTTTCCTGTTTTATCAACAATAACACCATCATCAGTCTTAACTACCCTAATAAGTTCATACTTAGGCAACTTTTCTCTTGTAACAACGCACATTCTCATTGGTATTTTCTTCATCTTCATAAACTAATCCTCAACAATACTAATACCATTTTCTTTAGCTTGTTCAGTAGTCTGAACATCTAATTTATAATGAGTTAATCTAGAAGCGAGTCTAACATTCAAACCTTTCTTACCAATAGCAAGTGAAAGATTTTCATTATTAACAACAACCAAAGCTTCCTTCTTTTTATCATCAGTAATGAAAACGTGCAAATCGCGAGCAGGACTTAAAGCATTTTCAATAAATCTACTATCATCAGATTCATATTTAACAATATCGATTTTTTCACCATTTAATTCATTAATAATACGATTTATTCTACTACCTTTCTCACCAATACAAGAACCAACAGGATCAACATTAGGATTCTCAGAATAAACAGCAATCTTAGTTCTATTACCAGCTTCTCTAGCAACACTATAAACTAAAATAATTCCCTCATTAATTTCAGGTATTTCAAGTTCAAATAATCTTTTAACAAAACCATAATGTTTTCTAGAAAGTAAAATTAAAGGTCCCTTAGAATTATTTTCAACCTTAGTAATATAAACCTTTAAACTAGATGACATTTTAATAGTCTCACCCGGAATAATCTCACTTTTAGGTAAAATACCTTGAGTTCTACCTAAATCAACATAATAATTTCTTTGATCTTCCATAGCTACTATACCAGTAACCATCTCATCTTGCTTATCAGCAAACTCCTCATTAATAATTTCTCTTTCAGCTTCTCTAATCTTTTGGACAACAACCTGTTTTGCAGTAGCAGCTGCAACCCTACCAAAATCCTTTGGAGTAACTTCCTTTTCAATAGTATCACCAATCTTAATACCAGGAACCTTCTTTAAAGCATCTTCCAAAGTTATATGAATTCTATCATCAAAATAAAATTCCTTTTCAACCTCTTCCTCATTACCATCTTCATCAGTAATAATTTCTTTTTCTAAAACTCCATCTTCCTTTTCAAACTCTTCATTAAAAACAACAGTCTTATATGAAAATATCTTTATCTCACCAGTTTCTCTATTAATGTCAACACGGACATTAGAAAGAGAATGATAATTTTTCTTATAAGCACTTGTAAGAGCTAATTCCATTGCATCAAATATTGTATCTTTATCAATACCCTTTTCCTTTGACAAATTATTAACAGCTAATAAAAACTTTTTACTGTCCATCACTATCATCTCCTTTTTCCTTAGAACAAACATCTAAAACATAGCTTTCACTAATTGGATCATTTTCATCTAATATTGGATTTACAATTTCATTTACCTTAACACAATCACCAACATTAATAAAACCAGATTTATCAATAACAAGTCTTAAGGTATTTACATTTTCTTCCTTACCATAAAATACCTCATCTAAAATATATCCAGCCTCATTAATTTTCTTTTCTAATAAACCTCTTATCTTATCTTCCAACATAACACCTCCAAAACTACATTAAAGAGTGGGCCACCCCACTCTTTTTCTGCACGTCTACAAAAGATTATACCATACTTTACACATAATTTAAAACTTTTCTTTAAAATTTCACTAAATTTAAGTATAATAAATTTGGTGATATAAATGATAACAAGAACAGATAAAAATGAAATAACATATATAATAAAAGGTCTAAGTGCGATACTAATTTACTTTTTACTTAGTAAATATCAAAGTCTACCTTTTATACTACTGCACATAAATATATCAGATTTATCAAGCATTTCAAAAATATTATACTCTTTAGGTGTAGAAATGCTTATACTTATATTAATATATTCAATATTTGAAAAAGAATTCAAAAAAGCATATCAAGATATTAAAAAAAACCATCTAACATACTTTAATACATATTTAAAATACTACATACTAGCACTCATATTCATGTTACTAGCAAACTCTATAATAAACATATTAGGGGGAGGCATATCAAACAACGAAGCTGCAGTCAGATCAGAGTTTGAATTATATCCAATCTATACATTTATCTCAGCCGTCATACTCGCACCCATAATAGAAGAAACAGTATTTAGATTAAGCTTTAGAGCTATATTTAAAAATGATTTTTTATTCATAACAATATCAAGCTTAATCTTTGGTGGCCTTCATCTACTAACAACACCAGTAAATTACCTATTTCCCCTGCACCTAATTGCCTACTGCAGTTGTGGCTTTGCCTTTGCCTACATGCTTAAAAAAACAAACAATATCTTTGTGTCAATGGGATTTCATTTCATGCATAATGGAATGATAATAGCTATGCAAACATTCATACTAATTTTTACATAAGACTTTTGTCTTTTTTTTATTTATGTTAAAATTACTATAGGTGATTACATGGCTAAGAAAAAAGAAAAACATTTTTCCCTTCTAAAATTAGTTTTATTAATTATTTTTATTATATCTATAATGTGTGCTTATGGATTTTTCGTTGAACCAAAATTAATAACTGTAAAAGAATATAAAATAACAATAACCAACCTTACTGATAACTTCAATGGTTTTAAAATAGTTCAAATATCTGATATACACTACGGTGAAACATTTAATCTTAAACAACTTAAAAAACTCGTAAAAAAAATAAATGAGCAAAAACCAGACATAGTAGTTCTAACCGGTGATTTAATAGATAAAAAAATAAATATGACAACAAGCATGGCTAATGAAATTTCAAATGAACTAAATAAAATAAACGCACAATCAGGCAAATATGCGATTAGTGGCGAAAATGATATAAAATTCGATGAATGGATTAGTATAATACAAAATGGTGGATTTACCGATTTAAATAACACATATGATACAATATATAATAAAGGGTATGTTAACATGCTTATAGCTGGAGCAAGCTCAACAAATGACAAAACAAACATAAATGATAAGTTAAAATCTGCAATAGATTATTTAAATTCATTTGAAAAAAATGGACCCATTTACAAAATACTATTAATCCACGAACCAGATTCAATCGATGATATAACATCAAACCCATTTAATTTAATACTAGCTGGGCATACCCATGGGGGACAAATTAATATACCTACTATAGGACCAATCATCCGTAAAAAAGGATTTAAAAAATATTATAATAATCACTACACCTTAGAAAATTCAGAATTATACATATCAAATGGATTAGGTGGAAATAAATTTAGATTATTTAACACACCATCATATAATGTTTATAGACTAGTCAAAGACTAGTTTTTTTAATTGAAATATCAAATAAATTCATTATAAAAAGGAAACACGATTGTTTCCTAAAACTTATAAATTTTTATGTATTGTATATAGAAATTTATATATAAACCAATTAAAGCAACTAATTAATTCCCTCTTTAGAATATTTTATATTTTTATTAATCTTTAATTAGCAATATAAGGATTATCACTTGTTCCTTCTCCTGTTAATGTGATATCAGATGACAGATAGAAAGCTGGGGCGACGCCGATAGAGTAGTAAGCATTGCCGTGGTAGAAGCCGCCGTCACTGAGGACATTGAACTCATCGTCAGCATTCGAGTGAGAGGACGGCGAGATTGTCCTGGAATATGTTTTACCTACAGGTCCTGCATATATCCAGTTATGTGTCGCACTATTGTTATAACAACTTGAAGTACTATAATATGTGCTTACACTTGTACATGCTGAATTTGTTGAGGCTTTTACATAATCACTTGCTGTCATTAACCCGACTTTACCTTTCCATTTATATGCTTTCTCTTGAGCTACTGTATTTGCTAGATTTGTTTCATTCCATTCAACTAATCCCACATTAAACAAATGCGTTACTATTTTACTTTGAACAGTACTTGATAAACTATTATACCAATCATTATTTAAATATGTATTCAATGTTGCTTCTGTATCAGGTAGATTATATTCTGCTTTTCCTACTTCTCTTGGCATTGTTGTTACATTACTTCCTGATGAGTCTAACATTGTTGTTTTACTTCCCCATACTTTACAGCCATAAGAAGAATTGCAGTAATCTGTTGATGCTGTAGAATATCTGGCATTTGATGTATCAAACGTTTTACTTCCTATACTACCATTTTTGATTACTTTTAATGTTCCATCTGACTCTACTGATATTATTCTATATGTATCAGAACCTAGTGTTATATAGTTATTTGG